>JALVQM010000331.1 GCA_027025615.1 Desulfobacteraceae bacterium
AGTTTTTTATGATGCCATCTTATTTGACTTGGACTGAATCAATACCTACTTGTTGTTTAACAGGTTATCGTAAAATACCGGACCTGCTGATGCCGGCTTTAAACCGGACTCAGGATTATCTTTTACCAGATTGTACCTGATTTTCACCTTATTTTGCCTTGCCCCAGCTCACAGGTGACTGATCTTTCAACAACCTGTTGATGCCGGGCTGATCAGCCGGATCCCTTCCTGCTGGCAATCGTTGAAGAAAGGAAGGAAGACAATGAAATTAAACGGAAAATTAGCTATCCTGTCTGTGGTTGTAATAATGCTTTTCCTGGCCTGCAGGCAGGAAACAGATAATGTTAAGAGGGAGTCGTCTATAATGAAACCTATTATCTCTGATTCACAGGTTGAAACAGCCACTTTCGCCGGCGGTTGTTTCTGGTGTATGGAGTCTGACTTCGAAAAACTGGAAGGCGTTATCAAGGTTGTTTCCGGGTATACCGGAGGCAGAACCGCAAACCCAACCTACCAGCAGGTATCCAGAGGAGGCACCGGTCACAGGGAAGCTGTCCAGGTTTATTACCAGCCGTCCAGAATTTCGTACAAACAATTGTTATCAGTTTTCTGGCGCAGTATCGATCCGACCGATCCCTATGGACAATTTGTAGACCGGGGCAGCCAATACACATCAGCAATTTACTACCATGATCAGGATCAAAAAGAAGCGGCGGAAAATTCTCTCAAAAAACTTCAACTTGCAGGAGTTTTCCAAAAGCCTATTGTGACTGAAATATTGCCCCTGGACAAATTTTACCCTGCCGAAGATTATCACCAGGATTATTATAAGAAAAATCCATACCGTTACAAATTCTATCGCTATAATTCAGGACGTGACAGTTTCATAAAAAAAACATGGGGCAAAGGCAAAAAAACAAGCAATGAAAAATCCACGCCCTATCACAAACCTACTAAGGCTGAAATCAGGAGAAAGCTTACACCGCTTCAGTACAAAGTCACCCAAAACAACGGGACCGAGCCACCTTTTGACAACCTGTACTGGAACAACAAGCAAGAGGGAATTTACGTAGACATAGTTTCAGGTGAGCCGCTTTTCAGTTCCAGGGACAAGTACGCCTCCGGAACCGGGTGGCCAAGCTTTACCAGGCCGCTGGTAGAGGACAATATTGTGGAAGTTGCCGACCGCAGTTTTGGCATTTTAAGGGTGGAAGTCCGCAGCAGGAACGCTGACTCTCACCTGGGCCATGTTTTCGAAGACGGGCCACCTCCAACCGGAAGAAGATATTGTATTAATTCAGCAGCCCTTAAATTTATACCCAAAAAAGACATGGCGTCCCGGGGATATGCCGAATATCTGGATGCGGTTGATCAGTCTGCCGATTGACCCCGGCCTGTTTCCCATGCATCTTTGCATCTTCCGTTTTCCAGCTCTTTCAGGGTAAGCTGGTAAATCTGCCTGTGTGGCCCGCCGATGCTTATTGCCTTGCGGACATACTTAAGAGCGCGATTACATTGGCCGAGTTCTGACAACACCTGTGCCAGATTGTTAAGAGCATCACCGTTTCGGGGATATAATACAATTAAGCGTTCAAAAGCCGAACTGGCCGTGGAAAGATCACCCAAACGATAGCTTGTATTACCCAGCCCCATAAGGGCTCCCGGGTAGCCAGGCCATATGGTCAAGATGGTTTCGTAGGCCTGTCGGGCTGCCTTGATCCGCGCGGCTTGTTCCAGGCCCAAAGCAGCCTTAAGCCAATCCTCCTGCCGGGGGCAGACCGGAATATGATCAGGGGGTAACAAAACCAGCCCCCATTTATCCGCTCTGCGCCAGGTGTTCATGAAGGTACGCAGAGAAACGTGTCGATAAGCTTTAATACCGGTATGTAAAATCAATACCTTCTGTTGCAAATCATATCCCACGACCAGGGCGTAATGCCACTTGGGCAGCCAGCCAAGGCCGAGATTCTGAAGCACCACCACCGGCCATCCAGAAGCAATTGTTTTCAAAAGGCAATCCATGTCTTTTACCCGGTAAGCCAATGCTCCATGGCGGCGTGCTGCAGATACCAAACCGGGTTGAAGGCTGCCCTTGAGGGCCGGAGTATATATCTGGGGTGAAAGCTCATCTGCGGCTGCCGGCACTCCACATGCCTCAAGCGCCATGGCAAGTGCCGCCGGTCCGCATTGGTACATTTTCTGAGGCTGAAAATCAATCCGGGTAACTACGGCGTAATCAGGAATTGCCAGGGCAGCCTGGTCAGTACGCGGAGCGGTCATTACACTGCAGGCGCTCAAAATACAAAGGCACACGCCACACAACAGGGCAACATGTGCCTTTGCAATTCTGTATTGTTTTAATTTCCGGTTCAACGCTTCTTTTTTATGAAGGTAAAAACGTCAGTCACTCCCATTAAATCCAGAATTACCAACACGATAAATCCAATGATCAACAAACCAATCAAAAAGCCCAATCCATCACCACCTGCCGGCATCCGGTCAATCTTGTCAGCAAGCACCCGGACTTCATCATCGGTAAGGGTCTGGACCCTGGCCTTGGCTTCCTGGGGATCAACCCCCCAGACAGCAAGCTGTTTCTGCACATCCCGGCGATCAAAGAACGCCGCAACCTTCTGCCTGAGTTGGTCATCGGCTGCCGTTTTAATAGCTGTGGCCGTATCTACCATGGCCGCTTTGGCCGGTGCGGAAAGTACACAGAGCAAACTGAAAACCACCATCGTAAATCCAGCAACCCAGCGTTGAGTTGTCCGCGAAAACCTCATTTGCACCCTCCAATTTGGTTGGTATTGAGAGCAACCGGGACTATGGGGCTCTCAATCGAGTTAATTTTAAAAGGGATCCCCCGTTGTATAAACCCCATAACAGGAATTACGGTTAAACCATCGGATTGACGAAAATCTAAGCATCAAACTTGCCAAAATTCAAGTCTTGCTTTATTGATATCTTTCTTGCCGGTTACATGCAAGGGTTATCAAAAGCTTTTCAACCATTGTTTGATCCAGCCAATTTGCGGCGGCTGACTAATCGGTTGCGATAGTGCATATATCTAAATCTAAAAATGGAAGTTGATCCAATGAAGAAAGTAAAAGTTGAAAATGCTGTTGGAATGATTTTGGCACACGACCTGACACGGATCATACCGGGCAAATTCAAAGGCCCCGGTTTCAGGAAAGGCCACGTCGTCCGACAGGAAGATATAGCCGAATTGTTAAAGATCGGCAAGCAACACCTTTATGTTCTGGAGTATCCTGAAAACCATCTCCACGAAGACGAAGCCGCCCTGAGGATTGCACCGGCCATCAGCGGCCCCGGATTGCAATGGACAGATCCGGTTGAAGGAAAATCCAACATTGTCAGTAAAGTAAATGGTCTTCTTAAAATTGATGTGGCCTGTCTGACAAGGATCAACAAGCTGGGCAACCTGATTGTGTCGACCCTTAAAACAAATACTCCGGTTTCAAAGGGTCAGACAGTTGCGGCAACCAGGATTATCCCCCTTACCATCGTGAAAAAGAAAATAGAAAAGCTTGAAAACCTGGCCGCCAAAGGTCAACCGGTCATCCGGGTTTTAGCCTACCGAAGAATGAAGGTGGGAGCCGTAGTAACAGGCACCGAATTATACAATGGATTGATTGCCAATGAATTTGACAAGTACCTGGGGCGTAAAATTTCAGACTACGGCTCGCAGGTTGTCGAAACAATCCTGGCGCCCGATGATCCGGCTAAAATCGCCAACGCCGTCAGCCAATTAAAAGAGCTTGGCTGTGAGCTGATCCTGGCCACCGGCGGACTTTCGGTGGACCCCGATGATGTGACTCCCCAAGGCATCAAACGCTCCGGGGCGAAAATTGTAGCCTATGGCTCGCCCATTTTGCCCGGGGCCATGTTCCTCTATGCCCGCCTGGAAGATGTCCCGATCCTGGGGCTGCCTGCCTGCGTCTATTACCATAAAACTACCGTTTTCGATTTGATACTGCCCCGCATGCTGGCAGGTGACACTCTTACCAGGACTGAAATTGCAGAAATGGGACATGGCGGGCTGTGCCTCAACTGCAAAGTCTGTCATTTCCCTGTATGCCCATTCGGCCGCTGAGGTTTCCGGGTACAATGATTTGAAACTATTGAAAAACCGACTATCAGTTTGAGACTCAAAGGACAACGGCCATGGAT
>JALVQM010000332.1 GCA_027025615.1 Desulfobacteraceae bacterium
AGGTTGGAACCGCCAGCCAGGGAACATCGATCGAAGAAGCGATAGGCAACCTGCAGGAGGCCACCGAGTTGTATTTGGAAGAGTTTCCTGCAAAACAGTCCTTCCGGCCGATTCTGACCACCTTTGAAGTTGCGGCACATGCCTGAGTTGCCAAGAATATCAGGTGACCAGGCCATCAAGGTATTTATGGCCCTGGGCTTTTACCAGGCCAGACAGAAAGGAAGTCATGTGGTCATGCGCCGGGACAACAAGGGATGTGTTATCCCACGGCACAAAGAACTGGCCGTTGGCACCTTGCGCAGTGCCATCAGGCAGGCGGGAATAACGGTTGAAGAGTTTGTGGAGGCTATGAAATAAGAATCACATGGCGCTGGCGCGCGGATATAAAAAAATCCCGCCCACCCCAACGCGCCTGGTTCGGTGTTCATGCCGGGGCGCATTGTACCGCTCCCTGTTTTCTGATCGTTACCTTGTCGCGCTGTTGGTGATGGAAGAAAAGGCCCGCAAACAGTGCGCCGGGGTACGCGCAGGGCCGGCAGGTATTGCCGGCGGCTGCCCTTGGTTTGCCGCCGGTGGCGGGAAAAAAGGAAGGAACAAATCGCGGTAACTGACGATTTCCGCTCAGATTTAATCAGGGTCTGTTCCCGATTGTTTTCCCAGGGGCTTGCAGGTGTTGCAAGACCTGACCTCGTTCCCTCGTTCCCTCTCGTATTTCGCTTCACTTTATTTGAGAGAAGCATTTTCTAGCCTAACGAATAACTTTGTACTTTTACTCAAACCAAAAATTTCTGTAATAATTTTTTTAATCAAACCATGTGCTTTATTTACATCCTTACCAAAGTCAATATGCAAAAATTCTAATGCATTCTTCATAGAATCTTCCTTGGAAAGGCTATATTTTATGCCACTTCGATCACAATAATCAATTAACTGAATGAAAAAATTTTTTGACCAGTCTGCTTTGGGAAAGGATAATTCAATTCCATAATTATCAGATGTTATAATATACTTCCTCAGTTGTATGAAATAATTTGTCCCCGATGCGTCAATTATTAGAAATCCGTCATCATATCCGCGTACCAACAAATCCTCAATTGGTTTGCTAATTGACTCCAAGGTATGCGCTGGACCCTTTACCCCACGCAAAATTAACAAACCTATACATATAACAGCTAATATTATAATTATCCAAACGAGATTAATCAAAACAAATTACCCAAAGTATTACCTATCATATAACCAATATTTCCAGCTTTACCCACGGGGGTGGCCCCCACTGCACCTTTTGACTCAGCCCATCCTTGTCCAAACCCAGCTCCAAAACGAGCGAGTGGAGAGAGCTGAGGGCCAGGGTTAGCACTATGTGGCAAATAACGTCCATTCGAAGGGTTGTATGGTTGTGGTCGTCCCAAATAACCAGTTTTTGTAGGGAATGGTTTCCCGATTAATTTTCTACCTAATCGCCCTACCTTGCCAATACCACCAATAGGAAGCATCCCAATAAGCTCTTCAGGGTCGATCCTGTAAGGATTATCTCCATAAAACAATTCCCCTTCCAAATCATCATACATTTGGTCACAATCATTACTTCCACCATACGAGCCAGGATTCCCAATGCCCAATTGGCCGTAAGAAACCAACCCCCACGGATCCACCGCATTCACCGGATCATTATGGACAAAGACCCGGTTGCGATTTTCTGCGCTATAGCGATTTTTGACGTAATAACGGAAGATTACGCATCTTGTATTTTTGTAAAAAAGAGAGTTTTTTCAGTAAAAACCGCAAAATCATAACCATAGTTTTGGTTGATCCCGGCGACTCTTTCAGGGTAGCCGATGGCCCTGTCTCAGTCCAAGGTTTTCATGGCCGGTTAAAGAAAAAAGATGATATGAACGAGGAAGCTTAAGGTGGGATTAAGCCTTAAGGTGGGAAGTTTGCTTATGTGCGGCTGTTTTTGGTTTTTTTGGTATTGTGTCACCAGATTTCCTCGAAAGATACCTGCCTTGAGACAAGTGGCGCTGACGCGTGGATATAAAAAATCCACGCCCATCCCTTACGCGCCTGGTTCAGTGATCATGCCGGGGCGCATTGTACCGCTTCTTGCTTCCTAATCGTTACCTTGTCACACTGTTGGTGATGGAAGAGAAAGACCGCAAACAGTCCCGACCCCTTTTCTGTTTTTTTCGATGGGGGTGGGAAAATATGGCATTGCAAGACCTGACCCCTTGTCTTTCGTCGAATGAGTGTCCCCTTTTACTTCATATACTTATTACATAGAGGAAAAAAAACTATGCATACCAAAATATATCCAGAAATAAAAACTAATGAGTACAAGAAACTAAACTCTTTAAACTGAACTCCTGTTACATCCATTATGGATTGAAATAACAAATAAAAAATGAAAAATATAGCGGAACAACCAGCAATATTTCTCAATAAAATTGACTTATATGCATTTCTATTAACTTTGTTCATAGAGAATAGAATTCTTACCTGTTTCCTTAGAAAGGATAAGAAAATAACAAAAATAACATCAAAAACAAATGAAACAAATAGTAATGCTGCCAAATAGTTATTCTTGATAAAAAAATAAGCATAAAAAAAACATGTTAATGTTATTATAGAAAATAATAATACTATCCCTTGAACAATATTAACATGAACCGGCCTGCATCCAGTATTCACCAGTAACCTAGCGATTAGATATAATTTATTATTCATAATAAATTTAATCAATCACAGCATTTGCCAGTAGATTTTTTAGAAAGTATTGTGTCACTGCAAAATGACCAGTCTCCACCTATTGATGGTAAGCCTCGTAACCCTCCAGTAATTCTCATATTGGTAACACCTTTGAGTTTAACAGTTGCGGAAAGAATCCCAAGTGAAACTTTATTACGCAAATAATATCCTGTTTTAGAGCAGGGACTGTTATCGGTTCCGGTTAACCCATTTTTACCTATCGTTACCATAGGTGACGAAAATTTTAGTTTTCCTAATAATTTGGCAAATAAACCTGAGCTTCCAATTCCAACACTAGCACCAATGCCTCCACACCATGTAACGTAGGTAATTTCATATTGTTTCCCATTTTCGCAGCATGTTCTCGTTGTTTTTGTCCTTGAAGCTCCTGCTAAGTAGTACCAACCAACTCCACTAGTTGTAAATAGCCCCCACGGATCCACGGCATTCACCGGATCATTTCGGACAAACCCATACAAATTTATCCCCCCGGCCTCGCCCAGGGGGTCGCGGTTCAGCCAACGTTCGATGACCGGGGCGTAGAACCGGTAGCCGTAATAGCTCAGACCGGTGCCCTGGTCGTAGCGCTTGGTGGAGAACATGAACGGCTGGGACAGGCTGCCGGACGAGCTCATCAGGCGGCCGAAACCATTGTACTGGTATGTTGCCACGACCTGGCTGCTGCTGTCAACAACCGCGGTCACGTTGCCCTTGCCGTCATACAGGTAATAATAATCGCCACCGTTCTGGCGCATGGATAAAAGACCGCCAATTCCGCCCCCCGGGTTCTGCCCCCATGTGTATTCACGCAGCACGGTATTGGTGGCCGTGTCACGGTCCTGCAGGGCAAGGCCGCCGTTGCGCACGATGGAGATATCGGAAACCAGTGCATTGTTCTCGTACGCACGGATACGGCCGACAAAGTTGTCAAAGCGGTAGGTATACTCCCGCTTGTGGACCTTGCCGGCAGCATCGGTATACTCAATGGTATGCAGCCGCTCTTCCGCGTCGTAGGTCGCGGTAAACTGGTAGCCTTCAGGGGTGTAGCCACGGGTCATGTTGCCGGCTTCATCGTAGGCAAAGCTCTGGTCGGGAGCGGTTGCGCCGAGCAACTGGTTGACCGCGTTGTACTCAAAGGTGCGCAGCCCGGCCTCAAAACCCGTGGCAGGCGGCGCATTGGTGATCTCTTCGCCCGAGCGCAGATCATGGTCATTATAGGTGTACACGTACTTGTTGATAACGGCCGAGGCGCTGTTGGTCACCTCGGTGAGCTGGTGCAGGTCGTTGTACCGGTAGTCGACCTGGACACCGTTGGCCAGGGTCAGCCCCTGCACCAGGGGAGTGCGGGCATCCGCATAGGTGTAAGCAAAGTTGGCCCCGCCGACATCGATCCTGGTCAACCGGTTCAGATCATCCAGGGTGTAACTGACGCTCC
>JALVQM010000333.1:0-2268 GCA_027025615.1 Desulfobacteraceae bacterium
GTTCCGTAACATGGTAACATCGTTGTTTAAATATGATCGTATAAAAACTACTGATGCAAAAGCAAAAGAATTGCGCAAATTGGCCGACAAGCTTGTAACTCTGGCCAAAAAAGGCGATTTGCATTCTCGGCGGCAGGCACTTGCCATGATAAGAGAAAAAAACGTCGTCCACAAATTATTCGAAGAGGCCAACAAGCGTTTTGGCCAAATATCTGGTGGATACACCCGGATTATTAAAGTTGGACGGCGGGCCGGAGATGCTGCTCCTGTTTCAATAATAGAGCTGGTCGATCATGAAGACAATACCCGCAAAAAGCGCGAAAAGAAAAAAACTAAAGCCTCCAAGAAACAACAGGCAGCAGTGGCTAAGGAAAAACAAGCGGTAAAAGATAAAAAAGAAGATAAACTGCCGCAGGATAAACAGGAGAAGAAAACAGAGGCACCGGAAGAAGCTGAAGCGCCTGATACGGAAGTGAAACCAGAAAAGACAACGACCGAGAAACAATCTGACGCTGCCGATGTGGAAGCCGGCCAAGAAATGGAAGCTGAAAAGCAAGATATTTCAGATGCTGATGCTGGATCTGTCCGGGATGAAGGTGCTGACAAAGAAAGCGAGTAAAAAAGCTTTATAAGCATAGCATATAGTTGTTGAAATAAAAGACCCCTGCCCACCAAAGCCGGGGTCTTTTTGTTTATTAAATCAAGTATTAGAAACAGCCAATCCCTTGCTCATTCCGCCCTCATGTTGTATGGAATCCCATTTTTTTCTTGACTGAAAGCAATTGTAGCTGTTATATAGCTGTTAAATGATTTTTGGTAAATGAATGGAATTTATTAATTGACGGGACGCCTTTGGCAAAAGGAGGGGGTAAATGGTCAGGAAGCTTTTTTTCGGGGCTGTCGGTGTATTGATTATTATTGGGTTTGTATTTGGCACTGCATACGCGAAAAAGCCATCGCTTGATGCTTGGAAACCCAAATTTGATCCCAAGGGAGCTAAATACAAATGCATTGTTTCCAATGTATCCCACCCGGTTATAAAGGGGGTTTATGCCGGGTTTGCAATTAGGGACGAATTGTGGAAAAGAACCAAAGGACAAATTTACCTTGATTATAAACCCTTCTCAATGCTTGGTGGCGAAGTTGAAGTGCTTAACCAGCTTCAAATGGGTGCCATCCAAGGGATGGGGGTCAGTTCAGTTGCTGCAACCAACCTTGGACCACGTTTCGGACTGATAAATCTGCCTTTCTTGGTAAACTCTTTTAAAAAACTGGACAAGTTTATTGCCAACAAAAAGCTCTTCAATCATTTCATGATGGCGATGGATCATCAGGGGATCATGGGCCTTGATATTACCGGATACGGTAACTATGGATGGGCTACGACCATTCCTGTTCGGAACATAGCAGAGGCCAAGAAAGTCAAATTCCGTACCGCTGAAGCTGCTGTAAACCAGCTATTTTACAAGGAATGTGGTTTTAACCCGGTTGTTATGCCGTGGCCGGATGTCCCAGTGGCTTTGAAACAAGGTGTCATTACAGGCCTTGACCACACACCAATGGTGTGCAATATCACTAAGAAATTTGAAGTTTGCAAATACTATACATATTTGGATTACGCTCAGGGACTGTTTATCTGGATTTTTAACAAAGCCTGGTTCAACCGTTTGCCTGCTGATTTGCAGAAAACTTTTAAAGAAGTGGTACATGACGTTTGTGCCAATATCAGGGAACAAACCAAGATCCAGGAAGCCGTTGAGATTGCCAAGGCATCTAAGAACGGCATTCTATTTTTCACCTTGTCCGAAAAGGATATGAATTGGCTGAGGAAAAAAGGCAATGCTGCCCATATCAAGTATAAACCTGAAATCAATAAATTATACCCCGGTGATAAATATCGGCCTGCCGACTATCTCAAAGAAGTACAGGATTACATGGGATACAAGGTCGATTAACTGGGAGACTGAATGTTAAAGAGCTATTGAAATTGGAGGCCGGTGTGGCGTTGTTCCACCGGCCTCTTTGGCAATGTGCGAAGTGGACATATTTGGTAGCCTTGTTGCAGATACTAAAACACGATTTTCGGCATATAATTTGGGCCAACGGGCGTTTATACTATACAGATGGGACGTCTGTTCGGCCCGATTTTATTCAATAAAATGAATTTAAGAATGTATTTCCAATTACTTGGCAGGGTGAGGTCGCATGTTTCGCAAGACTCTTAATTTCCTTGATAAAATCTTAAGCTTTTTTGAAGACTGGACCCTT
>JALVQM010000333.1:2278-4179 GCA_027025615.1 Desulfobacteraceae bacterium
TTGCCCTGATAGCGCTTTTTGTGAACGTGGTGCTACGCTATGGATTCAATTACACATTAGCATGGTCTGAAGAACTGGTCCGTGAAGTTATAATTTATACCACGTTTATTGGCTGTTGCAGTGCAGTCAAAAAACGTTCGATGATAAAGATTGATGCTTCGGTTCAGCTCCTTCCGAAGCTAAAGACCGCCCTGACCTTTTTTTCCAACAGCGTAACGCTTATCTTTGCTACCATGATGATCATCTATGGTTGGAAAATGGCCATGCTGCAGGTTAAAACCTTCCAGAAGACCATAATCCTTAGGATTCCACTAGTTTACCTCTATTCGATTTTGCCTTTGATGGGAGTATTGATGCTGATCCGTACCATCCAGGTAATCTATGAAGATGTAGGGCAACTCAGATCAAAAGAGGGGCAGCAAACAAGTTAATTAATGTGCCTGGATTGACGGTAAAGATTAGGGCAAAGGCTTATTCAGGACTACGGTAAATATTTGATGCGGGGAAGAGCGATTTTATGACTGGCAATGATGTTATCATCCTTTTGATTCTCCTGGGTTGTATGGCGACCTATATTCCTGTTTTCATGTGTTTGTTTTTTACAGCTGTACTGGGATTCCTTTTCTTTACGGATCTTCCTATTTTGCTTCTTTTCCAGACTATTTTCAGGAGCATGGATAACTTTGCCCTTGTAGTGGTCCTGTTTTTTATCCTTTGCGGTAACATCATGACCGCCGGTACAATCGTTGAAAAGCTGATAAAGGTTGCTAATGTACTGGTGTCCTGGCTGCCGGGAGGACTGGGAATGGCCGGTGTCCTGGCCTGCGGTCTTTTCGGCGCTATATCCGGTTCCACTGTTGCAACAGTTGTAGCTCTGGGCGGTTTCATGATTCCAGCCTTGTTGGACAACGGATATCCTGAACGCTATACCATCGGGGTCATGACCACCTCGCCTAATCTGGGGGTTATTATTCCTCCCAGTATAAGTATGATTCTTTACAGTATGATCAGCAATGTGTCATTGGAAGGCCTTTTCCTGACAGGCTTCCTGCCGGGTATTTTAATTATGGGCGGAGTCTGTCTGTATACTTTTTTTATTTTTAAGGGCAACAAATCTATAGTCCGCATGCCACCCCCAAGTTTCAAAGAAACAGTGGCCATTCTTAAAGAAGGCTTTTGGTCTTTGATGTTGCCGGTTATCATTTTCGGGGGGATTTTCAGCGGTGCTTTTACGGCCAATGAGGCGGCCGTGGTGGCCAGCGTGTATGCTTTTTTCGTAGAGTTGTTCATTCACAAATCGATGAAGTTTTCCCAGGTTAAAAACATAACCGTCAGTTCAGCGGTTACTTCTGCAACGTTGCTGATTATCGTTGCCGGCGCGACTTGTTTCGGCAGGCTTTTAACCTTGGAGGATATACCTGGGCGAATTACCGAAGCCGTTTTGTCAGCCATCCAATCCCCGGTGATTTTTTTGCTGGCTATGAATATTATGTTGCTGGTTATCGGGATGTTTATGGATATAATTTCAGCAACCATGATTCTGGGGCCTGTTTTCCTGCCCATGCTCGATGCTTTCCATGTTAATTGGATGCATTTCGGTCTCATAATGACCGTAAATTTGGCCATTGGCTACTGTACACCTCCAATGGGAGTCAGTCTCTATATTACAGGGGCTATCGCAAACCGGGATTTGATTTACGTTTCAAAGGCTGTAATACCATTTATCATAATTCAAATGGCGGTTTTGTTTCTGATCACCTACATACCTGATGTTGTATTGTGGTTACCTAGACTGATGGGTTATTTCTAGTTATCCTTGCAAATTGCTTGAAAGGGTGTTGGAAAAACAATATGCGACCCGGTGTTTTTCAACGCCCTTTTTGATTCAAGAACTGATAAAC
>JALVQM010000334.1 GCA_027025615.1 Desulfobacteraceae bacterium
CACGGGGGATCCCGGAACCTTTCCTGAGGCGCATGAAACCCTGGGTTGTAATGTCGATTTTAGGCAGTCCCGCCGTTCAAAGCGGCCAATTCCTTGACCTTGTCCTTTTTGACAAGGCAGTATCAGCGGGCAAGGCCGTCAAGGGCCTTGAAACCACAGCCGAACAGTTGCAGGTATTCGAAGGCCTGACAGTGGAAGATCAGGTAAGCCTGCTGAAAATGACCATAGAGCAACTGGATAGGATGCCGGTTATGCTGGAATTGCTGACAGATGCTTACCTTTCAGGCGACCTGGATGGTATAAGATATATAGCTGAAAATTTTAGCAATACAGGTGAGACTGGTTTGGGCCAACGTTTCATGCAGCGTCTCAACCAGCAGCGCAACCAGCGCATGTTCGAACGTTTGAAAAGCTTGCTTGGCCAGGGCAATGTATTTGTCGCTGTCGGCGCCCTGCACCTGGCCGGCCCCAGTGGGCTTGTCAACCGCTTAAGGCAGGCCGGCTACCGTTTGACGGCAATACGCTGAAAACAGATCAAATCCGACTAGTTTACTATGGTCGCATCCGGCTGATGAAAAAAGTGGCGATGTTTGGAATAGGGATAAGACATACCTACTGCGGCAGCCAGGAAAGCCATAGGATCATTGGCACGCAAGGGATAACGTTTTCCGATTCCCATGTGGCTGTCTGTATAATGCAGCTGTACGCTGCGCTGGTGTAAGCGGCCATCGCCGAAAAAATAGTTCAACCAATCGTATTTATAGCCAACATGTTTACCCTTGGCAGGCTCGTAGTCCGGCCTGAGCATCAGTTCTTCCTGGTAACGCAGCAAATCCCGGACGCAGGCATCGCTGTTTAATCCGTACTGCTCCAGGAACCGTCCCATGGCACTGGAAAAATCGTCAAAATGAACCGCTGTCCAGAGCCAGAGGTAACTCCAGAGGGGCCAGCCTTTTCGGCGCGGATTGAACTGTGCAAGAAAATCACGGGTATCAGCCCGCACCAGCAGGCGGTTTATCTGGGGCATATCCGGATCGTGGTAGAATTCGAAAATAAGCTTTTCCAGCCGGCGTACTGCACCAAAAGCAGGGCTTTGATCCTTGAGCATGAAACCTATTAGATCCTGATAAAAACGCTGATATGGGAGCTTGCCGGATCTTGCCAGGTAAATCGACAGAAAGCGGGTATAACCACCGTTGTGCAGGGCCTGGATCACCTCACCAAAAAGCATGCACCAGGCCCAGTCCTCGACGGTCATGGTACTGGTAGCGAAAACCAGCTCCACTTCTTCCCGTGGCTGGCCGGCCGGAGTTATTCTCAAAGGTTTGAAACGGGTTTGCAGGTTATAAAGCCGGCGTTGATCCGGTCTGCTCAAGGGGGCATTGGGCAAAAGAGCCAATTCGTATATCCTGATGTCATCATGGATACCAATCTGCATCAAGCGACAGATTCCCTCCACAAATGATTTGCGGGTCTCCAGGGGAAGCCCCAGGATAAGCTCGGTATAGGTGGGAATTGACAGCTTAAGGTACCGGTCTTTTAAACGACGGTATTTTTCAAGGCCCAGAAAACCCCGATGAACGGCTTTCAACACTGCCGGACTGACGCTTTGCATCGATAAAGTCGTACCCCAAAGCATTCCCTCAGCGTGCAGCAGACGGCTTATTTCCAGAACCCTGCGATCAGACTGTTTGGCAAACTGGATCCTGACTCTCTCAGGGAACCCCGTCTTGCGCCTGGCATTTTTTAATAACCTGGCAATTTCCAGGTCTCGGGGTAAAAGACCAAAATTACAATCAGTTATGTAAATGTCAGCCACATTCTTGCCGGCCAGGTAATCGATCTCAGCGGCGACCTTGTCCATGTCATGACGCCGGATCCGGTTAGTGGAACGGGCACCCCAGTCGCAAAAACGGCAACGGTAAGGGCAACCCCGGTTGGTTTCCCACAAGGCTATGGCATGCCCCTTGTTAACCTCCAGGAAATGATCCAGGTAACCGGACAGGTAAGGACTGGGAATCGGCAAATCCGCAGGCAGGCCCTGTACCGGATTACGCTTGATCTTGCTTCCGGCCCGATACGATATGCCGGGAACCCGCTCAAGGTCATTACTTCCATCAAGCCAGGTCAACAAAAGCGCCCGCAAGGCGGTTTCGCCCTCATCATGAACCACGATGTCCACTTGTGAATATTTTTCGAGATAGTCGCCGGCATCGCCAGGCACATGAGGCCCGCCGAAAATCACCCGGCAATGAGGATATTTCTTTTTAACCAACTGCGCCACCGCCAGGTGCTGGTTGTGGTTCCAGACATAGCATGAGGCACACAGCACATGGGGACCAATAATCCTGGCAGCCAGGTCTTTAACCGGTTCGGGACGGCAGAAAGGTTCGTGCCAGTGGTAGGACGCCTTCAGTCTCTCATCACGGTCACACCAGGCCCGTAACATGCCGTAAGCGTAAGGAGTAAACCTGATGGCATTCAAAGAGAGAAAATATATCTGCAGTTTCTTGTCTGTCGATTGATCAACGGTATTCATCATGCCAGGTTCTCAGCAAAATTTTTGCATAGCTCCATGTTCAGTTTCAGCTCAACCCGCACTGATGGCCGGTCTATCACTGTTTTTATTGCTCACTTCTTCAATCGGGTAAAGAACTACTTCTTTTTGTATGCCTTTCAAAATGGTGCTAAAAGGCTTGCCGGTTACCAGTTTGTCCTGCATCAGCCGCACAAATTGCATTGAGGCCAATACCTGGCCTGAAGCAGCCTTGGCCTGGATACGTTGGGTAAAATTGACGGCGGCACCAACTATACCGTACTTGACCCTGCTTTGGGAACCAATATTGCCCACAACAACCTGTCCGGTGTGAATTCCGACACCCATGGTCACCGCCGGCAAGCCCTCTTTTCCCAGGCTCCTGTTCAGCTGTTCAATGGCAGCCTGCATCTCAAGACTGCAGCAGGCAGCCCGCAGGGCCACCTGTTGAATCGACTGCCCCACGGGGTCGAAAAAAACAAGCAGGCCGTCACCCACGAAATCGACGATTATGCCCCGATGAACCTTGATTTCCCTTATCATGTATCCAAAGTAACGGTTTAGCAGAGAAATCGTATCTTCAGGGCTGAGGGTTTCAGCCATGGTGGTAAATCCCCGCAAATCAGCCATCAGAATAACAACCTGGCGCTTGTCACCTCCCAGGCGAACTGCTCCCTGCTGCTGGAGCAATTCACGGGCCACATCCTCGTCAATGTAAAGTCCAAAGGTATTGCGGATTCTATCCCTTTCCTTCAATCCTTCAACCATAAGGTTGTAATTATCGATAAGAATCCCCAGTTCATCATCCGAGCGGCGGGGTATCGGCTTGCCGTAATCACCCCTGGCCACCTGCTGTGCTGATTTTGACAGCAGCTCGATGGAGCCTACCATTTGTCCCACCTTGAAGCGTATCAGCAACAGGATAACAAGCAACAGGGCCACTGCTCCTGAAAAGTAGTAATTACGAAAACGGACTATGGGGGCAAGTACCTGGCGGCCGGGAGCAAAAAGGATAATGGTCCAGGGAGCACTGGACAGGGAATGGTAACCGGCGACCTGATCCGGAGGACGGCCCTTGCCCATAACGGTTCCCGTACTTCGGAGGGAAATCTCGGTCAGCAGCTTTTTTTCCAGGCTGTCCCCGGTGTCGCCCAGCTTCCTGCGACCGGTCATGGCCGCACTGGTATGCACAATGTAATTGCCGGACTTGTCCACAAGACAGGCCTTTTCAGTCTGCCACCAGCCCAGGCGTAATATGTCCGCCATCAGGTAATCAAAGGCCAACTTCAGCTCCAGCTCAGCGATGCTTCTCCCGGAGCTGTCCATGAGGGAAGTCAGCATGCTAACGGTCCTGGTTCCCGAATCGGCATCAAACACCGGCGGGGCGAGCATGGTCTTCCCTCTCCGGTTAAAACGCATCATCATGTGATGGCCTGTCCGGCGGCCATTTTCACCAACCCATTTCAACTCGGCGTTGACCACACCGGGTAATTCAGAAAGCCGTTGAAATATAAGTTGACGATACCAGCTGTTCTGGGCCTTGGTCATAAGTTCTATTGTTTCCAAGGGACGGGCAAGGCGCATATCAATATAGTGGGCAGCACGCTCGAGCCGTAAAAGGGCTGACTCCCGCCACTGCTCCAGCATGACCTTGCGCACGTACAAAAACCCGGCAAGCCCGGTGCCCAGCAGAAGGACGCCCACCGGCAGAAGCAAAAAGACAATCATCTGCTTCTGAAGTGTTTTGATGCGAAAAAGCTTCATCATTTTTTAAGTTTCCAGCCCTTGTAAAGACCATAAATAGCAGGAACGACGATCAAGGTCAGAATGGTAGCGCTTACCATGCCACCCACCATTGGAGCGGCAATCCTTTTCATTACCTGTGAACCGGTACCATGGCTCCACATGATCGGCATAAGTCCGGCCATGATGGCCACAACTGTCATCATCTTAGGCCGCACACGCAAGGCGGCTCCCTCCTCGATGGCCTGGTTGAGATGTCTCCGATTAAAATCGGCCCCGTACTTCTGCTTATATTTCCGGTAAGCAATGTCCAGATAAATCAACATTACAACCCCTGTCTCGGCCGCCACCCCGGCCAAAGCGATAAAGCCCACACCTACGGCCACGCTCATGTTGTAACCCAACAGGTACATAAGCCAGAATCCACCGGTCAGGGAAAAGGGTACACTGAGCATTACGATCAGGCTTTCGGAAATATTTTTAAAATTGAAATAAAGCAGCAGAAAAATAATGACCAGGGTAAGCGGAACCACCAGGGCCAGCCGTTTCTGGGCCCGCACCATGTATTCATACTGTCCGCTCCAGACAATACTGTAACCCGGCGGCAGACCAACTTTCTCAGCCACCACCTTTTGGGCACGCTTAACGTAAGAACCTACGTCAATGTTACTGATATCGACGTAGATCCAGGCGTTGTTACGGGCGTTTTCGCTCTTTATCACCGGAGGTCCCTTGACAATCTTGATGTCCACAAGCTGGGTAATCGGCACCTGGGCACCCGACGGAGTCGGGACCAGGATCCGCCTCAGCTTTTCAGGAGTGTCCCGCAACTCGGATCCGTAACGCAGGTTGACCGGGTAACGTTCAAGCCCCTCTACGGTCTGGGTTATGTTCATCCCCCCCACGGCCGACATGATGATATCCTGGACATCACCCACGGTCAAACCGTAGCGGGCCGCGTCCCGCCGCCGGATGTGAAAATCGAGAAAGTTTCCCCCTGTCACCCGCTCTGAATAAACACTGGCCGTGCCCGGTACCTGTCGTAAAACAGCTTCGATCTTTGCTCCCAGGTTACTGAGGACCTGGAGATCTTCTCCCATCAGTTTAATCCCCACCGGTGTTTTTATACCAGTGGACAGCATGTCGATACGGGTTTTTATGGGCATGGTCCAGGCATTGGTCAGCCCGGGAAACTGAATCGCCTTATCCATTTCCCTGACAAGTTTTTCAATGGTCATTCCCGGCCGCCATTGATCCTCAGGCTTGAGCATTATAACTGTTTCGATCATGGAAAGGGGGGCTGGATCGGTAGCCGTTTCCGCCCGACCGATTTTTCCGAACACGTGATGGACCTCAGGGAAAGAGGCAATTATGCGGTCGGTCTGCTGGAGCAACTGCTTGGCCTTGGTTATGGAAATTCCCGGCAGGGTGGTCGGCATATAGAGCAGATCTCCTTCGTTGAGCGGCGGCATGAACTCTGATCCAATTCTGTTGAAAGGTATATAGGTCACCACCAGCACCACCACGGCCACGATTATAACAAGCACCTTGGCTTTAAGCACCAACTTGATAATCGGATGATAGATCCATATAAGAAAACGGTTGATCGGATTTTTGCCCTCCGGCCGGATACGGCCCCGGATAAGGTAACCCATCAAGACCGGCACTACCGTTACAGCCAGCAGGGCCGAACCCATCATGGCATAGGTCTTGGTGAAAGCCAGGGGTCTGAATAAACGGCCTTCCTGGGCCTGGAGGGCAAAAACCGGCAAAAAGCTGATAGCTATTATCAGCAATGAAAAAAACAGGGAAGGGCCGACCTCAACGGCAGCGTCCCGGATCAGTTCCCAGTGGGGCTTTTTGCCCCCGTCATGTTCGATATGCTTGTGGGCGTTTTCGATCATCACAATGGCCGCATCTACCATGGCCCCCACGGCAATGGCAATGCCTCCAAGACTCATTATATTGGCGTTGATCCCCTGGCGTTGCATGATGATAAAGCTGACCAGAACGCCTACCGGCAAGGTAAATATCCCGACCAGGGCACTGCGGAAGTGAAAAAGAAAAATAATACAAACCAGGGCAACAATGATCGATTCTTCAATCAGAGTATTCTTCAGGTTGGCAACCGCCGTCCTGATCAGTTTAGAGCGGTCATATACACTTTTGATACTTACACCCTCCGGCAGACCGGCTTTGAGCTCATCCAACCTTTTCTTTACGTTGTCGATCACCTGGAGGGCATTTTCACCAAAACGCATGATGACCACCCCGCCTACCACCTCACCGGTGCCGTTGTAGTCGGTCACCCCGCGACGCAGCTCGGGGCCAATTTTCACCGTGGCCACGTTACGTAGTAAAATCGGGGTGCCGCGATCATCAATACCCAGGGGAATATTGTAAATATCTTCCACCGACTTTATGTAACCAAGCCCTCTTACCATGAACTCGGTTTCACCCATTTCGATCAGTCGGCCGCCGACATCGTTATTACTGCGTTTGATGGCATGCCGGATCTTCTGGATGGAAATATTGTAAGCCCGAAGCTTGTTGGGATCGACTATAACCTGGTACTGTTTTACGTAACCGCCGATGGAAGCCACCTCGGAAACACCTGGTACACTGGCCAGCTCGTAGCGCAGAAACCAATCCTGAATCGAACGTAATTGGGACAAATCGTGCCGGTCACTTTCCAGGATATATTCGTAAACCCACCCCACGCCGGTGGCATCCGGGCCAAGGGATGGAGTTACTCCCTGGGGCAATCTTCCGGCGACGTAATTAAGGTATTCCAACACCCGGCTGCGGGCCCAGTAAAGATCGGTGCCGTCTTCAAAAATAATGTAGACAAAAGACAGGCCGAAAAAAGAATACCCTCTAACCACCTTGGCAAAGGGCACTGCCAGCATTGCCGTAGTCAGGGGATAGGTCACCTGGTCCTCCACCACCTGGGGTGCCTGGCCCGGATACTCGGTAAAGACTATTACCTGGACATCGGACAGATCCGGGATCGCATCAAGGGCAATCTTTGATACCGCGTAATAACCTGCCACCAGGATGAACAAGGTGCCGAGGATAACCAGAAACTTGTTGCGGATTGAAAAATCGATAATTTTTTCTATCATGACAGACACCTACTTTGGCAGATGGTTTTTGCCTTTACTTTTTACCCCAGGCGAATGCCCTGCCGAACCGGTTTTTGAATTGGCCGTATCGGCCTTCATGTCCATGCCTTCCATGGTGTTTTTCTTCATGGAATCCCTGGTCGCAGAGCGGGCTGAGAGCATTTTCTGGATGGCTTCCTGCAAACGGCTTTCCGAATCCAGCAGGAACTGGGCCGAAACAACGACTTTTTCACCCTCTTTCAATCCTTTCAGGACCTGGTAACGTCCTTTGTCCACCTCCACGCCCAACTCGACCTGGCGTGGCTCAAAGCGACCCTTGCCCTTGTCCACAAAGACAATCTTGCGCATTCCGGTATCGATGACCGCTTCCTGGGCTATGGTCAATTGTTTACCCGGTACCCCGGCCTCCAGGAAAATATTGGCATACATGCCCGGTTTAAGCTTGTAATCATGGTTGGCAAAAACCAGCCGCAACCTGGCGGTACGCGTCTTGGCCGAAAGGTAGGGATAAATATATAGGACCTTGCCCCGGTATTTGCGGCCGGGGATATAGGCAAGTTCCATGGTCGCCGGCATACCCTGATGAATCCAAGGAAGTTCGTATTCGTAGATATCCACATCCACCCAGACCTGCGAAAGATCGGCTATCTCGTACTGGTGTTCTCCGGCCTTGACGAAATGGCCTTCAACAGCGTTCTTTTTGATCACAACACCATTGGCCTGGCTGTAAACCACAAGGGTTTTGCGAACACGGCCCTGCTTGCCGATCTGCTCTATCTGCTGCTCGGAAAGGTCCCAGTAACGCAGACGGATACGGGCAGCCTCCAGCAGGCGCCGTGCGCTTTGACGAATATCGGGATAAGCACTTTCAGCCAGGGATCTGTATTGCTCCAGGGCCAACATGTATTCCTGCTGGGCGGAAACAAGTTCCGGGCTGTAGATCTCGAAAAGAGGTTGGCCTTTTCTGACTTTTTCACCTTCGAAATCGACATACAGACGTTCGATCCATCCGTCGAACTTGGTGCTTACAGCGTAAATCCTTTTTTCGTCATAGGTCACACTGCCGTATGTCCGGATGGTTTTTTTGAGAACCTCCTTGGTAACCGGGGCAATCCGCACTCCCATGTTCTGAATGGTGGCAGAGTCTATGCGTATGGTTGAAGACGGAAGTTTTTCATCTCCTTGTTCCTGGTAAACCGGTACCAGTTCCATACCCATCGGGGACTTTCCGGGTTTGTCGCTGACGAACCCCGGATCCATGGGCGCAACCCAGTACTTGATCCGCTTGCCGTTTGAAGGATCGACCATTCCGGCTTTTAGCTTATTTTCAGCCGCCTGAGCCTGCTCAACCGTCCTGAAACCAGACCTTTCATTCCAGCCAATAGGATCGACCAATATTGCCCAGCCCAAAGCGATAATGATTACCAGCATTAATAGTCCAATATTTTTTCTCATTTACCTTCTCCCAGTGCATAAACTGCTTTTTTATCGCCTAAAGCGCCTTTGGCTGTGTTGTGAGGCTGACCAGGCTCAAGCCGGCCTCCAATGATTTCTTCCAGTTCGGCATGCTTGCGTAGCAGGGTGTATTTATAGGCGTCGGCCTGCAATTCCAGGCGCAGGACACGTATATGGGCAGCCAAGAGAGTGCGAAACTCGATCTTGCCCACCTCGTAAGCCGCCATAGCCGATTTTGCCCACTGCCGGGCCTGAAAAATCAGGGCCCGGTGATAAAGCCTTATGTTTTCATGCAGACTGGAAATTTCCTGAGCCACAGCCATGGCCCGGTGGGGCAACCCGTCGGCCAGGTTGCCAAAATCGTTGCGTGCCGCATCCAGAGCGAGACGGGCGGCTTCCAGGCGCCGGTCCTGTTTGTTTTTCTGCCAGAGGGGAATATTAAAGACAACTCCCACAGACATGAAATCGGAACGATCACGGCCCCCGGGCTCATCATCACGCTGGCCATAGGCCAGGCGTACATCAAAGTTCGGATAATAGTCTTTGTCCACAAGTTCCATCTGGGCTCTGGCCTTTTGGACAGCCAACAGCTTGCCCCTGATATATGGATTGTTTTCAATTATCTTTCTGCGCACACTTATCTGGTCAAACTCCCCTACCCCGGGCAGCTCTACCTCGGTTTCAGGCCTTACCGGCAGGTATCCCGGACGGTTGAGCAGTTCATTGATCCGGCTTTCGGCTACCTGTTTTTGTTTTTCCAGAATGAGCCTTTCGTCAATCAGCTTGCTCAACTCCACCTGTCCCTGGAGAACATCCTGCTGCAGTCCTTTGCCGGTGGCGTAACGGGTTTCCGAAACCCGCAACAGCTGACTTACCATTTCCTTCAAGCGCTGGTTGATTTCCAGGCTGCGTCCACGTAAAGCCAACTGCCAGTATGCATCAGCCACCTGGCGGGCCAGGGCCAGCTTGCGCGCTTGAAGTTCGGCCTCCAGCCGGGATGATTCCAGCACCAGGACCCTGGTTTTCAGGTCCAAACGTCCGAACCACGGCAATCGCTGTGAGAGGGTAATCTGCTTCTGGGTCATGGCTTCCTGGTCAAAGTCGAAAGTATCGGTGGGAACGTTCAACAGGGTCAACCCAATCCGTGGATCATCCAGACTACCGGCCGCCAGGGCTTCTTCCCGCACCGCCTCTATTCGTTGGCTCAAGGCGACAAGGCCCTTGTTAGCCCGCCATGCCTCCTGGATAAGAAACTGTAAACCGGGCGGCCCGCTGATACCCACAGCAGATGCGGCCAACCCTCTGACCGGTAAAGCCGCAAACAGCAAGATCAATATCGATAATTTTGGAAAACGGCCCATCTTAGTCCCCTTCCTTGATAGTTTGTTTTATACATTTAACTGCAACAAAGATGCCAATAGCACAATTGTCTGTATTAACTGATGGTTGGATTATTCAAAGGGGTTTTCTTTGACAAGGGTGGGTAATTTCTATCCACTTTATAAACTACCCGCAATAGACAGCTTAATAGAATTGGACCGTTTCGAGGGGGTTGCAAAGACCTGCCTAACCACGAAGAATCCGCGTAGAATTTAACAGGGCCAGCAGTGCGGTCCCCATATCGGCAAAAACCGCTTCCCACATGGTGGCCAAGCCAACGGCTCCCAATGAAAGAAACACAGCCTTGATAAAAAACGCAAGACCGATATTCTGCCAAACAATAGAGCGGGTTTTGCGGGCCAGCAACACCGCCTGGGCAACTTTGGCAGGTGAATCACTCATAAGCACCACGTCAGCCACCTCGATGGCGGCATCCGACCCCAATCCACCCATGGCTATACCCACGTCAGCCCTGGCAATAACAGGGGCATCGTTTATACCGTCTCCCACAAAAGCTATCTTCCCCCTGGTGTCCATCTGCTCCTTGAGGTCTTCCAGAATCCGGACCTTGTCCTCCGGCAAAAGGTCGGCATGGTAGCTGTCAAGCTCCAGGATCTTTGCCACCGAAGCAGCCGCGGCTTCATTGTCACCGGTCAGCATAGCCTGATGGTCTATTCCCAAATCCCGCAGGGTCTTGACAGCCTTGGAAGCTTCGGGTTTTATCCGGTCTCCCACGGCTATATAACCTGCGTAAATACCGTCAACAGCCACGTGAACCACGGTTGTATCAAAACTGCACCTTTCATGGGAAATGTCCTGCTGATGCATCAGGCGGTCATTGCCAACCAGAATGGTATGACCGGAGTAACTGACCTGGGCACCCTGACCTGCAAATTCCCTGTGGTTTTCTATCATCTGCAATTGCGGCATGCCTGCACTGGCTTTTGCCGCTTTAAGGATCGCAACCGCAATTGGGTGATTGGAACTTGACTCAGCAGCAGCAGTGAACTCCAACAATTTCTTTTCTGAAAATCCATTAGAGGCAACAATGTCATTGACACTGAAAACACCCTCGGTAAGGGTTCCGGTCTTGTCAAACACCACGGTCCTGATTGCAGCCAGAACATCCATGAAATTGGAACCTTTTACCAGGATACCTTTTCTGGAGGCTTTGCCGATTCCTCCGAAATATCCCAGGGGAATACTGACAACCAGGGCACATGGACAGGAAATGACCAATATGACCAACGCCCGGTAGAGCCAGGTCCGGAAATCGGCCTCCGGAATAACCAAAGGAGGAATAACCGCCAGGGCTGATGCGATCAATACTACCGCCGGAGTATAATAGTGTGCAAACCTGGTGATGAATCTTTCGGTTCTGGCCTTGCGGGCGGTGGCATTTTGAACCAAATCCATGACCTTGGCAATCGATGATTCTTTAAAAGGCCGTTCCACTTCAACGGTAAGAGCACCGCTTTGGTTTATCTGACCGGCCAGCACCCTGTCACCGGAGGCAACTTGTACAGGCAGGGATTCACCGGTCAGGGCCGCGGTGTCCAGTTGGGATGAGCCGGAAACAACCTTGCCATCCAGGGGGACTTTATCACCAGGTTTGATCAGGATAACCTGGCCTACGGCAACATCTTCCGGTGCAACTTCAACAAGCCCCTTGTCGGTCTTGAGCAAGGCCCGATCAGGTTTTGCGGCCAGAAGATTGCGGATGGAGCGTCTGGACTTGGAAACAGCCCTGTTCTGGAGCAGCTCACCGACCTTGTAAAAAATCATTACCCCGATTGCTTCCCCATAGGCATGAATAAACAAAGCCCCGATGGTGGCTACGATCATCAGCACATTTTCGTCAAACAGGTCACCACGACGCAATGTCCGTAAAGCCGCACCGAAAACATTACTTCCGGCCAACAGGTAAGCTGTCAGGACAATGCCCAGTTCCAGGTAAGAGTAATTA
>JALVQM010000335.1 GCA_027025615.1 Desulfobacteraceae bacterium
GGGTCGTTTTGTGTTGATATAAGTTGTAATTGGTCGTTTTATGTTAAAAAGGCAAACTATAATAAATTATTATTGACAAAAAATAACTTAATGTGGTTTTAGGCAAGACCCAATGCATTTTTTTCGCTTTTGAGGAGGTAAGGGCGGTGACTGAACTACTATCTACTCGTCAAGTAGCCAAGTTCTTGGATATAAATGAAAAAATGGTATATACGCTTATCTCTGAAAAAGGTTTGCCGGCTTCAAAGGTTACCGGTAAATGGTTGTTTCCCAAACATCTGGTGGAACACTGGATAGAGGCCAACACCCTGAATTATCCCGATGCTGCCGCCATGCCCGATAATTGGAATGATCTGCTGGTAATTGCCGGGAGCAATGACATCTTGCTGGAAAAGACAATTTCTTTGTTTAATTCTCAGTTGACAGACAAAGTTGCTGTTTTCGGCAACCTGGGAAGCATGGGAGGCATACGCGCATTAAAACGTAATATCTGCCACATAGCCACCAGCCATTTGCTCCAGGACAACGAGCAGGACTACAATTTCGAATTTGCCGGCCGGGAATTGGACAAGATGCCGGTAGTCATCAATTTCTGCCGCCGCAGGCAGGGTATAATTCTGGCAAATGGTAATCCCCACGGAATTGAATCTGTTGGAGACCTGGGCAAACAGGGTCTTAGAATTGTAAACCGCAAGATTGGAACAGGCACCAGACTTGTATTTGACCGCGAATTGGAAAAATTCGGGCTCAAGGCGGCTATGCTTGACGGCTACACCAATGAAGTCGCCACCCACATGGATGTGGGGCTGGAAATTCTTGCAGGAAGGGCCGATACCGGACCGTGTATTGAACCGGTGGCAAGCCTTTTAGGCTTACATTTTCTGCCATTGCGCTGGGAACGCTATGATTTTTTGATATCCAGGGAGTCTTTTTTCGACAAAACAATCCAGTTCTTTTTAGGCCTTTTGCACAGTGATGATTTCAAAAAAATGGCTGCTTTGTACCAGGGCTATGATCTTGAAACATGTGGCAGGGTAGTGTTTCCCAGCCAGGAGGAATCCAAGTGAAAGACAAGAAGCAAGTGTCTCTTGTTTATGGCCGTGTAAAATTTGTCCTGTTATATTGCTTTATTATTATTTTCGCTTTTCCTGCCGGCGCGACCCTGGCCGGCGGTAAGGCCCTTTTGTTAGCTACCACCACGAGCACTGACAATACAGGCTTGCTCGATTACCTGGTCCCTTATTTTACCAAAGCCACCGGGATTGATTTGCGCTGGGTAGCGGTGGGAACCGGCAAAGCTTTAAAGCTAGGCCGGAATTGTGATGTCGATGTCCTGTTGGTTCACGCTCCGTCGGCTGAGAAAAGGTACGTTAGCTCCGGTTATGGAGTCGAGCGTCGCCAGGTCATGTATAATGATTTTGTGATAATCGGCCCGGCTTTCGATCCTGCCGCAATCAGGGGAAAGTCGGCAACAGATGCGCTGGTGGCGATAAAACGCAGCAAAGCCGCTTTTATCAGTCGCGGTGATAATTCAGGAACCCACAAAAAAGAAACAAGGTTATGGGCAGATGCCGGTGTGGAAATTCCGGAAAAACAATCCTGGTACGTCCAGACCGGCCAGGGTATGCTGGCCACAATCAACATTGCCGCCGAGCGCAAGGGATATACCCTCACCGACCGGGGCACCTATATTAAATATTCTGCCGGTAAAGGCGGGAAGCCACCTCTGGTTGTCTTGGTTCAGGGCGATGACCGCCTTCGTAACCAGTACAGCGTTATGCTGGTCAATTATCAACGTTGCCCTAATGTAAAACAGAAAAAAGCAAGGGCCTTTGCCAACTGGTTGACAGGGCAACAAGCCCAGAAGCTGATCGCCGATTTCAGGTTACTGGGCAAACAGTTGTTCATTCCCAACGCAAAATAATAGGGTTGATTTGCTTTTATGGATTTTATCATTCAGGGTATTGCTGATGCTTTCAGACTGATAGTCTCAGGAGACAGCCAGACCTACTCGGCCATTGGAGCGACCTTAAAAGTGTCAACCATGTCCATGGGGGCCAGCCTGGCCCTAGGGATTCCTCTTGGTTTTTTCTTGGGTTACAAAACATTTCCAGGCAAAAGGCAGGTGCGGCTTGTAGTTGATACTTTGCTGGCCCTGCCAACGGTTTTCATCGGCCTGATTGTTTACGCTTTTTTCTCCAGTCGTGGTCCCCTTGGCCACCTTGGGCTGCTTTTTACACTCAGGGCAATTGCCATAGGCCAGACAATCTTGGCCCTTCCAATTGTTATTTCATTAAGTGCTACGGCAGTTGAGCAGATGGATCGCCAGTTAAAAGTGACCCTGGTTTCCCTTGGAGCTGATCGTTGCCAGTTGTTGATGACCAGCCTTTGGGAGGTCCGCCATGCAATTTTTGCCGCCTCCCTGACTGCTTATGGAAGGGTAATGACAGAGGTTGGTATTTCCATGATGGTTGGTGGTAACATTAAGTGGCAAACCCGTACTGTCACAACTGCCATTGCACTTGAAACCAGCAAAGGCATGTTTGCAACCGGCTTTGCCCTGGGACTGGTTTTGATTATGATTGCCTTTACGGTAAATATAGGGGTGTCGGTATTGCGGAAAAAATAATGATTGTTCTGCGAAAATGGAAGATTCGGATTGTTGGTCAATAGGTTCGAAGCCAAGGTGCCTCAATTATCTGGCAACGGTTGTGTACTGATATTGTGCCGCAGGCGTAATGGGGTTCAGCGCAACAGAGGCATCGTGCTCTCTGCGGTGCAACACCTGGCTTGCGGGCGGAGAAAAGTAATCAATTTGCCAAAAAAACATGGAATCCTAAATGGCCCTGTATTCGGTTGAAAACCTGGTCCATGCCTACGAGGGAAAACCGGTTTTGCAGATCGACAAGATGTCGATTGCCCCGGCATCGATAACAGGCCTGATTGGCCCCAATGGTTCTGGCAAAAGTACTTTGCTCAGACTGCTGGCTTTCGTTGAAAAACCGATAAAAGGCAGAATAATGTTCCAGGGATACAACCTAGGGCCGTTTGATCCCCGTGTGCGCTTCAATGTGACCTTGTTGCCCCAGTCGCCCTACCTGCTGAAGCGCAGCGTTTTTCAAAACGTGGCCTATGGGCTTTTGATACGAAAAGAGCGGTGCGCTATAAAGAAAAAAGTATGGCAGGCCCTGGAAATGGTTGGTCTTGCTCCCGAGGATTTTGCCCCGCGTTATTGGGAACAATTGTCCGGTGGCGAATCACAGAGAGTGGCCCTCGCAGCCCGCCTGGTATTACGGCCAAAAGTGTTGCTGTTGGATGAGCCAACAGCCAGTGTTGATGCAGCCAGTGCCCAGCTGATCAGGGAAGCAGCCCTTGCGGCCAGGCGAAGATGGGATACAACCCTCATTATAGCAAGCCACGACTGGCAATGGTTGAATCAGGTTTGTGACAAGGTTCAACATCTGTTCCGTGGACGTTTGCTTTTATCCGGTCACGGCAATCTGGTCTTTGGCCCGTGGTCAGCTTGCGGGCAGGGAAAAGTTGAAAAAATATTAAGCGACGGCCAGTTGCTCCGTGCCCATGGACGACCGGATGATCTTGATAAGGCCGTAGCAGTATTTGATGCCGATGACATTGTTTTGAGAAACCTGCCACCAGCTGGATCCGGTGATTATTGGTGGGTACAGGGGGTTCTGACCCGGATTGAATCTGAAAAAAGTTCCGGCAGGATTCTGGCAAATGTAGTGGTGGGCAATGTCAGTTTTACATCCACGCTACCGCTGGATAATCAAGATAATACAGGAAATTTTGTGCCCGGCAAGAATCTATGGCTTGGATACGATCCCAGGCTGGTTCAATGGTATTGAATCATTATACCCCTGTGCCCAGGTAAGCCGCTGGCTGGATACCGAGTTGGCCGGGATGGAAAGATTCGACCACGGTGCGCCTGAAGGAACCGGCATGGCCGTTTTTTTCTGCAAGATCGACCGTTTTGCCTGGAACGAATTTCCCATTGCCGTTGCTCATGAGAATCCTCACTTGGGGCCGATCCAAGTATTGGCTCCGGGGGCGACGGGCCACCAGGCCTATCTCGCCTGAGTCCATTTTTACCAGCGTACCGACCGGATAGACCCCCATGAGGTTGGCGAAGGCCTTGAGAAGCAGTGGATCGAAATCCGTGCCGGCCTTGTCGAGCATCATGTCCAGGGCGGCGTCCGGGCTGAGGCTTGAATTACGGTAAACCCGGGGGGAGGTTATGGCATCATAGACATCTACTATGGTCAGGATGCTGCCCAGCAGACTTATATGGTTTCGGCGGTGAAATTTGGGATAACCGCTAAGGTCGTATTTCAGGTGATGTTCAAAAGGAGGCAACAGGATGCGGGCCTTGAGTCTTGGCGGAGCTTTCAACTTCAGGATTTCCAGCACACTTTCAAGGCTGTGTTTTTGCATTATCTTCCATTCACTGCTATCCAGTTTGCCCGGTTTGTTCAGAATTTCAAGGGGTACCCTGATTTTCCCCAGGTCATGAAAAAGTCCCGCCAGGCCCAGCAAGGCAAGGAATTGCTTGGACAGGCCGATGAAGTGCCCCATGGAAATGGTCAGTATGGAAACATTCATTGAATGAACATAAGTGTAGTCGTCATGGTCCCGAATGGTGCTAAGACCCATCATGATTTCATCATCGGCAATTATAATATCAACAATTTGCTGGATCTGGCGCAGCGCCTTGGCAACTCCTGCAGGTTTATCTGACTTTATCTTTTCTGCAATAGATTTAAGAATCTTTAAGGAGCGTCCGTAACTTTTAAGCCCCTTTTCCCAGAGCCGGGCTTTGCGCCCGGGAGATTGACCGTCCCCCTGACCGGATTTGCCCTTTTTCTGATTTTCCTTAACCGATTGGATGGGCAGTGATACCTTAAGATCCTGCTGCGACTCGACAGAAACCCAGCCAAATGATTTTTCATCAAGGCATTCTCTTATCCAAAAAAGGGGATTTTTTTGCTCTTTGGATTGGTCCAGGATCCGGAAAAAAGCAACAATTTGCTCCGGTGTTATGGTGGCTGTTTCCGGTTGCCACTTGATGCCGAAAACCGCCCGGCTTGTCAGGTATAGCTTAATACTTTCAGCCGTGCTTGCTGCTTGTGAGCTGATCCGGAGACGTTGCCCCTTGATGTAGATATGGCCGTCGCTTATTTGAAGACTTACTGTATCCCCGTGTTCTGCAGCGTCCCTTAATATTTCCCTGAATTCTGAACAAGCTGCCACCACAGCTTGATTGTTATCGGCATACAAATGCACAGCCCGTACAATCCTTAAAAAAGAGCTTATCAATTTTTCATAGGTGGGTGAAGCACTGCTATTCATAGCTTTTACCTTTGGCTCCTGGCGTGATCCGTGCCTGTTCAATGGCCGCGCGACAGGCTTTTCTTACGTAAGGCGACATACTGCTTGAACCTTTGCGCAAAAGCTTTTCGCTTGTAGCTGTTCCCAGTAAAGCAAGGGCTACTGCAGCTCCCTTGCGGTGGATTGCCCGTTTCCTGTTAAAAGCATCTTTCAGGGGTGAGGAAAAAAGCATTTTTTCCAGAAATGCCAGGCAACGATCGCTGCCACATCTGCCAAGGGCCTGATAACAGGCCATAACATGAATTTTGTCGTCGATAATAGCATTCCGGTTTTGAAGATATTTTAAAAGCAGATTTTCAGCAGCCGGATTTCTTGTCTGCCCCAGCTGTAAAATAATTTGCTGGCGCACTGATGGCTCAGGATCGTTGATTAGTTCGAAAAGTGTGACAGCAGCGCTCATGTCATAGCGTGAAAGCATCCATACGGCTTTGGCTCGGACGCCTGGATCCTGATGGCGGGCAAGTTCCATCAGTATGGGGCTGGCGAGTTCTTTAGTTATATGCTCAAATACTTCCAGGACTTCTAATATAACCCGGCTTTCGATGTTTTTAAGCAGTTCTGTGATCAGTTCCGGGTTGGCTTTGGCATGAATTGCAATGGTTGCGACCAAAGCCTTTCGCAAAGTTTCATTCTTGGCAGAAGCAAGCAGAAGGGCGGCCGGTTCCAGAATTTGCTCAGGCAGGGCTTTCAAAACAGATACAAGGGCTTCAATCTGGCTGGAAGTAAATTCATCTTTTTTTAAATTTACGGACAGTTCCTGCCATCCGGTACATGTGCATACCTGTTTGCCGAAAGAGTTAAGCAACTTCCAGCGCCACTTACTGGTTTTTTCTGTTTTCCTGGCAAGGCTCTGAATCGACCGCAGACATCTCATACAGGCGTTGAACCTGCCCTGGCCCAACGATTCACTGAAAGTCTCTGCAAGTGATTGCAGAACGGTTTCAAAATCTTTTTCTGATGTTTGGTTGACCAGTAAAACAAGAAGTACATCAAGTACGTCTTCAGGTTTGCTCAATTCCTCTTCTTCTTTTTCAATCATCCTGCGGAGATTGGTACGGTCTTCTTCAGACAGCAATGCCGGCTGAGGACGGTCAGGAGGAGATTCAGGAGGGGGGCATGAAATCAATTGCGAACGTTCTTCGTAGCTGCTTTCGGTCATGACTCTAAAGGTTGCCAGGTCAATTGGAGGAGAACTTTCAAGTTCAGGGTCTACGGCTTCATGCAGCAGGTGAGCAAAATCTCGCTCCCAAAGGGACGCTGCCAGGTCAGATTCGGCTTCGGGATCCAGTTTCCTGTGCTCTACGAGCAGGTCAACAAATTCTTCAAATTCTTCAGTCTCCATACCCGGTAAAAATTCTATCCAGACCAATCCATCGCGATACATGGGATAGATTATCGGATCATTGGTTTGTTCGGATTCAAGTACCGGTTCTTGATTGTAGAGAAGGGCATATTTGGTTATTGTCAGGCGCAGTGGGCCAAATTTTTCGTTAAAAGCAGCCAGCCCCTCTACTGCAGCCTGCATCATCTGGGTAATTCCGGAATGTTCCCTGGGATAAATGGAGCGATTTTTAATTGCCCGGGCTATTACCATGACGGCATGCCTTGCGGCATTTGTTTCTTCGCCATCTGGTTTTAAAGTCTTGTTACCGGTTTTCGACGACTTTGACATGGTGTTGTTCATTATAACCCGAAATCATCACGGGTCGGATGTGGACGGAACCTGTTGCTGAATTTTTGTTTTACATTTTCACGAAACATTCTGGATTTGGAATTTAAAACTGCATAACCATAACGGATGTTGCGTTCCAATAGATCAGGGCAGTTAGATATATTGGATCTTAATTTCAGACCATTGGAGGTTACCTTGCGTAAAAGCGGTATTTCCTTGCCGATCACCTTGTTGACACTGTTGGAAATTGAATCAAGGAAATCCCTCCGGGTTGGCTGGCATTCGGCGTAACTTACGGCTTTTGCCATGTGCCCCAGGCTGTGTCCGTCACTGCCACCGATCATGACTTTGCCGATATTGAATCCTAAAACAGTTGCCTTCAGGTTCCACTTGTTTAGGTTGCTTGCATTGATAACCTCTACACCATCCACAGATTCCAGCAGGTCACGCTGGCGTTCCTCTTCTATCTGGCAGTTGCATATACCGGTAAAAGTTGCGCAATAAGGGTGGGCACCAATGGTGATGCAGTTATAGTGCCTGGTTGCGGCAATAGTTTGCTCCACACTCAACGAAATTGCGCTCATCACATCCAACCCCATGTAAGGATAAATTTCAGTGAGGTAAAATTTTTCCAACTCGCTGGTCTCGTAAAAATATACTAATATGTGAGGACCTTCTGCGGTTGTAATTTCAATCCCGGGAATAGTCAGCAGGTCATCATAGCGATCTATTTCAAGGGCTCCCCGGATTTCGTTGTGATCGGTTACCGCCAGGCCGATACCGAGCTGGCGGGCTCTTTGGGCAATCTTGTCGATGCTGCTTATCCCATCTGAATAATGGGAATGGAAATGCATGTCTACGACGGTATATTTTGATGTAAGTTGCTTTAAATTCGGTTTCCGGAACTCTACGCGATCTTTTTCAGTCATTTAACTGCCTTCAACCCCTGTTTCAATTGCGATCGAGTCTGAAGGGGTAGTTGAAAGTTGGAGCAGGAATTTGTTTTGGCCCAACATGATTTACAGGTTTGTTCCTACTATAGAAAAGAAATATTTATTAATCAAGATCTTCTACCTATTGTTCTGTTTTTGCCTTTTTGCTTTGCAGAATACAAGGCTTTGTCAGCCCGTTGCAAGATATCTTCAACTGTATCATTTTTTCTGAAAACCGTTACACCGATACTTGTTGTGATCGATAGGTATTGGTCAGTCTGTTTTTGATCCGTAGTATACTTTGCCGAAGCGACCGATTCACAAATCTGTTTTGCCTTTTTCATTGCATTGCGGTAAGTTGCGCCTTCCAATACAATTACGAATTCTTCTCCACCGTACCTTGCCAGGAAATCATTCGAACGCACGGCCTGGCGGCATTTGCCGGCAAAAGCCATCAGCATTCTATCGCCGATCAAATGGCCATGTGTATCGTTTATTTTTTTAAAATCGTCTATATCCAACATGAGCAGGGCGAATTCGTCGTTAATATTTGATGCATTGCTTACCTTTTCGTCCAAATACTGGTCTAAAGCCTGGCGGTTATATAGGCCTGTCAGAGGATCGGTCATAGATTTGGCACGTGTTTTTTCAAGCTCCTTACGCAAAAGTTCAACCTGTTGCGCCAGGACATCAATGCTGCGTTTGTCCTGATCGGCTTTAAGGTTTACAATTTCACGCATTTGGTCAACTTCGTGTTTCAGAGCAATTTTAACTTTCTTGATGTCATCAAGAAGTGAAATTTTTTCTATTTTTTCGCTTTGTGAATATACACGCTGGTAAAATTCCTGATTTTCCGTGTTTAGGTTGGTCATGGCCTTTGCCATCAATTCGATTATATCCTTGAGTTCTTTTTCGCGCTCTTCAATATATTTTTTTTGAAGGCTTATATAGTCTTCAATCGGTGCTTTTTCATGTTCAAATTTCAGTTCTATTTTCTTTATTGATTCTTCAGAACCCAGTGTTTTTTTAAGCGCTTCTAGTTGACTGCGTAATCTGGAGGCTTCCAGTTCCTTGAAATCGAGGATAAAGCCATTCAAAAAGCCGAACAACAGGTTGGCAATACGTATTAAACCTTCAAGCCTGGACTGTAATTCCCTAAAGCTGGAGCCAACATTGTCAATTTGTGGTGAAGGGTTGGATTTGTTTTTAAATAACATCCTGATATCCTGAAACATAAAGTTGATTTGCCAGTATTTTTAGCTGCCTTCTCAAACTGGCTGCTCTATTATGATCGTCACTTCTGTCGAAATCTTAACTTTTCTGCTGCTCATGAGTAATGTCGGCTTTTACCTGCTTTGCGCTAAGATAGACACTAATGATGGTTTGCCAAGGACAAAACCGGGTATTGGAATATATAACAGAGAAATTCAAGGTAACAGGGGCTGGATTTTAAAAGAATCAAAGCTTCAGATGTTGGCTTAGCCTGATTTCAAGTTTGCTGACCGCCAGGGAACAGGCCATGGTAAGGACAAAGTACATAGCGGTGATTGTAATCCATATTTCGAAAGTCATATAGGTGGCCGCCATCAGTTCCATCCCCTGGAAGGTCAATTCCTGGATTGAGATGACTGCAACAATGGAAGAATCCTTGATGGTTGAGATAAACTGTCCGGCCAGTGGCGGCAGTATCTGGCGTACCGCCTGGGGCAGGATAACAAGGCGCAATGTCTGCCAGCGCCCCATGCCGATAGAACAAGCCGCCTCCCACTGGCCTTTTCCAATTGATTGAATCCCGGAACGAATCATTTCGGCTATATAGGCGCCTTCAATGATAGCCAGGGTAATAACTGCCGAAGAAAAAGCTGTAATCCTGTCAGGTCCTGCGGCAATCGTCGCCATGAGTGATTGCAATGTATCCGGCAGGCCCAGTACGGTTTTTTCAAGGCCCATCAGGGGAATTATTTGGTCACCGATAAAAAAATAAAAAATAAAAACCATAACCAGTGGGGGCAGGTTGCGGCATGTCTCAACGTAGATGGTACTGATGGTTTTACGGAAAAACTTGCGGCTTGCTCCGAGTATGCCCATTACAAGGCCGATAACAGTTGCCAGGAGCATACTCCAGAAACTCAATTTGATGGTGGTCAGCATGCCCTGCAGCAAAAGATTGGGGACCCAGTGACCGGTATCGGCATCCAGGCGCAGAAGGTAATTACCGATGGTAGACCAGTTCCATTGGTAATCCATTTTTACCATGACCCTGTAAATCAGAGTGGCACAGGCAACTGTGATCAGCATTCCGGCCACCAGGTCCAGTGTTTTAAGCTGCAGTTTTCTTTTGTGCAATGTTTTTCTTAAAGTTTCAAATTGTTATGAGAAAATATCCACCCGTTGTTTACCCTGGGGCCGGAACTTACTTGATTAGGTTTTCCCAGTCGCGGGTTTCAAACCAGTAATGCTTGCGCTGGGCAAGCCAACCTTCCGCCTGAACAAGTCGAATCCAGTTGTTGAAAAAATTTAGGGTGTCGAAATCCCCTTTGCGCACTGCGAATCCAATGGGCTCTTTGGTGAAAGTTCCTTTCAAGGGCAGAAACAATTTGTCAGGATATTTCAATGCCTGAAAAGCCGGCGCCGGTGCCGAGGCAACCACCGCGTGCACTCTTCCATTGAGAAGTTCCTGGTAGGCCTGGGATTCGTCATCGAACTCGCGCAGCCTGGCTTTGGGCATATATTTTTTTGCAGCCCTGGCAGGGGTTGCTCCCAGTCTGACGGCAAGGGTTACATCCGGCCTGTTGAAATCCTCAAGACTATCGAAACCGGCCGCCTTTTCTTTGTGGGCAACCATGGACATTCCTGAGTAATCATAGGGTATGGAAAAGTTAACCTTCAGATTGCGGTCCGGCATGATCCCCATTCCCCCAATGATAACATCAAATTTTCCGGTCAAAAGAGCAGGGATGATGCCTGACCACTTGGTGGGGACAAAGGCAATTTTGACACCCATGTCCCTGGCAAGCCTGCGGGCGACATCGATTTCAAAACCTACCAGTTTCCCGTTTTTATCTTTCATTGCCCATGGAACAAAAGTAGACATTCCGACTTTCAGCACCCCCCGTTTAAGTACGGTTTCAAGGGTGCTTTCCTTGACAAGTTGCTGCCTGATACTGCCCGCCAGGACCGGGGATGCGGCAATGGTAAGAGCCAGGATAATGGACAAGGCTATTAGCAGGTTTAGTTTTGACTTTGGTTGCATTGTTACCTCCTGGATGACTGTTTTGGGTTGAGATGTTTTTAATTTTTAAGTGAATTCCGGTAAATATTTACAAAGCCATCTTGATTTTATCTTGCTGCGTAAAGATCGTGTTTACTGATTGAACAAAGCCAGACGTTTTTCCAACCTCCTCGACATGGTTGACAGGGTAAGGGTAAGACAAAGATAAATTGCCGCTACAGTTAACCAAATCTCGAAAACCAGGTATGTTCGGGATACAATGGCTTGGCCCTGCATGGTTAAATCATAGATTGCAATTGTGCTTACAAGGGCCGAATCCTTGATCAGGGAAACTGCCTGGCCGGTCAATGGAGGAAGGATCCGGCGTACTGCCTGGGGCAAGACAACCAGGCGATACGTTTTCCAGGTGTCAAGCCCAAGGCTATAGGCAGCTTCCCATTGATTCCTGTTTATTGATAGAATTCCGGAGCGAAATATTTCTGAACCATAGGCCCCTTCAAACAAGCTCAGAGCAAGAACCGCCGAACTGAAGCGGGAAAGACCCCAAAGTGGTCCCAGGACAAAGTAGATCAGGAAAATTTGAACCAATAAGGGTGTGTTGCGAATCAACTCGAGATAAACTCTGGCAACCGCTCTGCAGATCATGGAATTTGAAAGCCGCGCCAGGGCTGTTATCAGTCCTATTAAAAGAGCCAGCGCCATAGACAAAACTGTAATCTTGGTTGTGACTACCAGGCCCTGGATCAGGAGGCCGGGTTGCAGTATGCCATTTTGAAACGTAAAAAGGTATTGGCTGACGCGGTACCATTGCCAATTATATCCGCTTGTTGAAGCCCCCCTGCCAACAATTAGTATAATGGCGATCGCCAGCAGCGCTATCTTGATAAAATCCATAGGATTAGGTGGAGTGGTTTTAAAGTCAGTCATTGAATTTTGAAAGTGGTGTTTCCAATTATGCTATT
>JALVQM010000336.1 GCA_027025615.1 Desulfobacteraceae bacterium
TTCCTCCCTGGTGGGGGTAAATACCCAAATACCCAATCGACTTGTAGCCGAAGCCATAAAGGCTTCCGGGGTCCCCGGTTTGAAAGGATATCAGGAGCTGAAAAGAGAAATCCCGGTAAATGATGGAAGCCGCCTGGACATCATGCTTACAGCACCTGGCCGCAGGACCTGTTTTGTGGAAATTAAAAACTGCAGCCTGGTGGAAAACGGAATCGCCCTGTTCCCTGACGCTCCCACGGCAAGAGGCCGTAAACATCTCCAAAAACTTGAACAGTTACACTTCGAGGGACACCGGGCGGTTATTTTTTTCCTGGTCCAAAGGATGGATGCAACCAGGTTCGGACCAGCCGACAGGATCGATCCGCTTTATGGACAACTTCTGCGCAATGCAGTGGCAGCCGGAGTAGAAATTCTAGCCTACGATGTCAGGATAACCCTTGAAAATATATCCCTGGGAAAACGTATCGAATGCAATTTATAAAAAAACCTGTTGGACTTTACCAAACCGCGCAAGCCCAATAGCTATCTCCGGAATAAATAAGCAAACAGTCTGCCCTGGATTGACTTTGCAAGTCTTATGGTATAGTTACGGTGATTAATTGTTCACTCTCAGTTCAGGTAGCCTGCAATGCCGGAAATATCTCTGTTTGACACCATAGCAAGCCGGGAAAACCTGACCCGCGTGCTTGACAACCTCAAGGAAGGCATCATCGCCCATGATTTGCAACGGCGTATTTTCTTTTTCAACAGCGAGGCTGAAAGAATCACAGGGTACAAACGTGAAGAGGTAATCGGAAAAGACTGCCACATGGTATTCGGCAGTCCGTTCTGTGGAGAACACTGTTCATTTTGCCATGATCGTCAGATCCTGTCGGATCACTTCGAATACAACCTGAACATTACAGACAAAAAGGGTACACCCAAACGGATAGAAATGTCCATCACCATGATGCGCGATGATGATGGTCAATACGTTGGGGTTCTGGCCGTTCTCAACGACGTTACCAAGATAATGGAGTTGCAGAGACGAACCTGTGAAATGACCTGTTTTGCCAATATAATCGGCCAGAACGCCAAAATGCAAACCGTCTTTCAGCTCATCAGCGATGTGTCCGGGTACGATTTTCCGGTCCACATATCAGGAGAGACAGGAACAGGTAAGGAACTGGTGGCCAATGCAATCCACAACGAAAGCCGGAGGGCCGGTGCTCCTTTTGTGCCTATCAATTGTGGAGCCCTGCCGGAAGGCTTGATTGAAAGTGAACTTTTCGGCCATGTCAAAGGAGCTTTTTCAGGCGCCATTCGTGATAAAAAGGGCCGCTTTGAACTTGCTGACGGCGGTACTGTTTTTTTGGATGAAGTCGCCGAACTGGCAAAGCCTTTACAGGTTAAGCTGTTACGGTTTTTACAGGAGGGCCGATTCGAAAAAGTAGGTGGAGAAAAAACCATCTCTGTCGATGTCCGCCTGATAAGCGCTACCAACAAAGATCTGAAGAAAGAAATCAAAAAGGGCCGCTTCCGGGAAGATCTGTTTTATCGCCTTAACGTTATACCCATCCATATACCGCCAGTCAGGGAACGCCGTTCAGATATACCGCTGTTAATCGAATATTTCCTGGAAAAGTTTTGCCGGGAAAATAAGCGCAATACGCCTAAAGTAACGCAGTCGGCAATGGCCCTGATGATGGACTACGACTGGCCGGGCAATGTCCGTCAAATCCAAAACGCGGTCCAATTCGCCATTGTCCGCTCCAATGGCAAAAGCATAGGGCCCCAGCATCTTCCCCTTGAATTGCGCCAGGCGGCAAGTCCTGCTCCCCGGCGGGGGCCATCGCGTAAACTCACCCCGGAAATGGTATCCCGGGCCTTGAAACAAACCGCAGGCAATAAGGCCAGGGCATCCAGAATATTGGGGGTCGGCCGGGCAACCCTTTACCGTTTCCTTGCCGACCATCCAGAAGTGGAAGTTTAAACGGTAGTCAAAATAAAAAAACGTGCACCCTTCCAGTGGATGGAAAGGTGCACGAAACAAAGTGTTTCATATACGCTAACTAGGCCGCATCCATGGCACGCCTGTCAGCCATATCAACCAGAATTCGATCGCGAGCCTTATCAATACCGAGTTCTTTGCGCTTTTTGTCGATATGGGCAATCATCATCCTGGCCATTTCATATGGATCTTCGGAAAAGCCCCATTTACCAAAACCCTGGGCCTCAAGTCCTTCAAACAGCAATTTGTGGAACTTGGTCTCTTCCACAATGGGGAAGCTGACTCCAAAAACCGTATATACCCCTGAAGCCACGAAATATTGACCAATACTGATTGCTTTTTCACTCATCCACTCAGGAGCACATCCGGCCGCCGGCAATTCGGCAATAGAATTACCCAGGCCTCCTATCCGTACCATTTCCGAAGCGGCAATCAGAATCCGGCTGTTATCCACGCATGAACCCAGACCCAGACACGGGGGCATTCCAACGGTCTCGCATACTTCCTGGAGTCCTGCACCTGCCAGGTGAGCAGCCTCCGGCGTATATAGACCTGCCTTTGCCAGGGAAATCTGCGAACAGCCTGTCTGCAGAACCAGCACATCGTTTTTGATCAGTTCCTTAACCAGCTCCACATGCACCCAATCATGCTTGACCCTCGGGTTGGTGCAGCCGACAATACCGGCAACACCCCTTATCCTGCCGTTGATAATATTGTCATTCAAAGGACGATAAGAACCACGAAAAGTTCCACCAAGCATGTAGTTGATGTATTCATAGGAAAACCCATGGATTCCGGTATTACGAATATTTGGAATTTCAATTTCCGCCGGTCGGTTTTTAAACCTGGTAATGGCCTTGATGACAACCTCATCGGTACAGTCCTTGGGCTTGTGATCATTGAACTCGATATGGGTGGCCCCTTCTATATGACACCTAGGATTGGTGGTAATCAGAGGGGTACCATAACACTCGGCTACTTTTGCCAAACCCTGCTTGATACACTGAACATCAACACACATGGCATCCACCGCGCCGGTAATCAAAATCGCTTCGGTGGACATGAAATTACCGGCATGGGGAATACCATGACGGGACATCATTTCAGCGCCACTGCAACACATACCCACAAGGTTAATACCATCGGCACCGGCTGCCTTGGCTGCTTCTATAAGGGTCGGTTCATTAACCGATTCAACCATCGATTCGAACATGTTCGGCTCATGGCCATGGACAATAATATTAACGTAATTTTCTTTCAACACCCCCATATTGACATCCACAGATACCGGGCTGGGAGTTCCAAACAGGATGTCGGATATCTCAGTTGCAACCATGGAGCCTCCCCAGCCGTCTGACAGGGCTGTGCGGCTACATTGTTTGGTAATGTTTTCATAATGCTGATCCACGCCCATATGGGTGCGGTGGATCAATTCCATAACTTCACGCATTGCTCCCCGGGGAACGACCCCATGCTTACGCCAGGTTTCAAGAGTTTTTTCAGGTACCCGTGACATGAAAGGAATTTCACCTTCTACCTGAGTATAGGTGCGCTCCAATTCATCGTATAGATCGTTGGCGATATCCTTTATCTCGCGTCCTTCGGTTTCAATCCCTATGCTTTGGGCGACTTTTTCCAGTTTGTGAACATCCTTTATCCGGTAATCACTGATCTTGCCATTGACCACTTCACGGAAAAGGTCCAGCATACTCATACCATGATCTGTGTGAGCGGCGGCTCCGGCTGCCACCATTCGACCAAAGTTACGGGCCATGATAGTATCTATGGTTGCACCGCATACACCAACTTTGCCATATGGATCCTTGGCGTTTAAGCGACAAGGCCCCATGGAACAATGCTTACAGCAGGCTGAATCCGCCCCTATGGGGCATGGTTTCATGTTAGCTGCCCTGTCAAAAGAGGTCTCAACTCCATCACGTCTACCTTTTTCAATCATTCTGGCAGTAGCTTCACAAATGGTAAAATCCTCCACAGGAAGCATTTTTTTTGCCTTTACTTTCTTTTTTTCCATGACTTCTCCCTTCTTGAGAAAATTATAGAAATTTTACATGGATAGATTTAAATTATTGGTAAATCACCTCTTAAAATCAGCTTAGATGCCAGGCCAGCTGAGGGACACCGGTGGAAATCTTAAC
>JALVQM010000337.1 GCA_027025615.1 Desulfobacteraceae bacterium
TGTTGCCGCATAAAATCCTCCTGCTGTTTGATTCCCGATTTGAACTATTTTCAGCCTTGCCGGGTCGGCAAAACCACGGCGGTCTGTTAAAATTGCCAACTTACCGGGATTGTGATCATTAGCCGGACCGCCAAAGGCTCCTGATACCAGATCAGATCTTTTCAGTCCATGATCAAAAACAAATTCTTTTTGCGGTTGTCACCGACTAGCTAAAACTGGTAATAATGTTTTTTTTAAACCGTTTGCTTTTCGTTATAAAAGTTAACAGGAAAGGATATTACCATGATCAGGAAATGGCGTTGCCGTGTCTGCGGTTACATCCACGAAGGGGAACAACCCCCCTTACAATGTCCGGTCTGTGGAGCTCCACGCAACATGTTCGAGCCAATGGAAGAAGACGCTGCGCAACAACCAGGCAAGCAATAAAACCATGAAAATTTACACCAGAACCGGCGATAAGGGTAAAACCAGCCTTTTCAGCGGTCGGCGTGTCCTGAAAAATCACTACCGGGTAGAGGCCTACGGAACCCTGGATGAACTGAACTCCATCTTGGGGGCCACGGTATCGTTCCTTCCGGCAGAGCTTGAATCCATTCGCAAAACCATTGGCGGCATACAGGCCGACCTTTTCCAGGCCGGTGCCATCCTGGCAAGTGCGGGCAAAGACAAAGGCAAGTTCGGTAACAAAGCGGCAGTCAAACTGGAAGCGGCCATAGACACTCTTGAAGCAAAACTTCAGCCCCTGCAAACATTCATCCTGCCTGGCGGCCACCAGGCGGCGGCCTGGGCCCACCTGGCACGTACCGTATGTCGTCGCGCCGAACGTCGCATTGTCAGCCTGATCAGCAGGGAACCGGGTGCGGATCAGGATTCAAACCTGGCCAATATCCTGGCTTACGTCAATCGCTTGTCAGACTACCTTTTTGTCCTGGCCAGGTATTGCAACCAGATTTGCGGTGTTCCGGAAGCCACCTGGACACCGGAAGCTCCATCGAAATAAATCCAACCGAGAAAGGATTAAATGACAGCCGAGGTTCAAGGAATAACTTCCCACGGCCGCCTGGCAGCAATTGCAAGTCTCATGGCGGCCATGATCCTATGGTCTACTTCTTTTGTGGTTATCAAGGCGGCCATAACCAGCCTTGATCCTTTTGTCTTGGTTTTCGGCAGGATGCTGGTGGCCAGCATCTGTTTCCTGCCGGTGTGGATTGTCAATCGGCGGCAATGGCGCCTGGTACCCGGTTCTCTGGCCTGCCTGGCATTCATGAGTATCTGCGAACCGTGCCTGTACTTTATATGCGAGGTCAAAGCCCTTGTTTACACAACCGCCTCCCAGGCAGGCATGATCACTGCCATGCTGCCGGTTATGGTCGCGCTGGGAGCTTACCTTTTCCTCCAGGAACGCCTGACCAACAGAACCATTCTGGGTTTTGTCCTGGCCATAGGCGGCGCCTTCTGGCTCAGTGCCGTTTCCCGCGCCACGGATACCGCCCCAAGTCCAGTACTTGGCAACTTTTTAGAATTTTTGGCCATGATCTGCGCTACCGGTTATATACTGGCGGCCAAACGGCTCAGCAGCCACTACGGATATTCACCCTGGTTCCTGACCGCCATACAGGCCTTTGTGGGATGTGTTTTCTACCTGCCCCTGCTATGGCTTCCAAGCACCCTGGTCCCCCACAGCCTGGATTGGCCTCAACTCCTGGCTGTCATCTATCTGGGGGCTTTTGTCACCATCGGGGCCTACGGATGCTATAATTTCGGAATAAGTCGGGTGCCTGTCAGCCAGGCATCTATCTTTATCAACCTTATCCCGGTATTCACCCTCATAATGGGCTGGATTTTCCTCCATGAACGATTTACCCCGTACCAGTACGCGGCAGCAATCCTGATTTTCGCAGGAATTTATCTTGGTCAGGAGGAGGGGACCACGCCGGCGGCCGACAAACAGTGTTCCAATGCGGCAGCCGGCGTGCAAAGATAAGTTAAAGATACTGCCAGGCTTAACTGTAAATCTTGCGCATTTCTTTTTTGTCCAGCTTGCCGACGCTGGTCTTTGGCAGCTCATCGACAAAAACATACTTTTCGGGCACACCGTAACGGGGCAACATGCCCTTATCTGCGGCCTGTTGCATGAAATCTTTAAGCTGGTCAGCAGAAATCTTGTCACGCAAGTCAGGCTTCAAAACCACCAGCATAAGGGGTCGCTCACCCCATTTTGAATCCGGAACACCGATAGCCGCAGACTCCTGGACTGCTTCATGCTGGCTCAAAAGGTTTTCCAGATCCAGGGAAGATATCCATTCACCACCGCTTTTGATCACATCCTTGATCCTGTCTGTAATCTGCAGGTAACCATTGGAATCTATATGACCAACATCACCGCTATGCAAATAGCCATTGATCCACAGTTCCTTGGAGCGTTCCGGATCTTTGAAATAGCCGGCCGTCAGCCACGGGGCCCTGAAAACCACCTCACCGGCTGATCTACCATCATGGGGCAGTGGGCGATGTTTGTCATCCACAACTTCCACCTCTACCAGGGGTATCGGCAAGCCGGTCTTGGTAACAATATCGAGCCGGCTCTGTTCATCTGTATCTAACAGTTTGCCGATGGGATGAGCCAGGGTGATAACCGGGCAAGTTTCCGACATGCCGTACCCTGTAAAAACCGTAATGCCCATTTCACGAGCAGCCTGGGCCAATCCCTTTGATAGTTGGGAACCTCCGATGACAACTTTCCAGTTGGAAAGATCGACTTTCTTCACCGCCGGGCTTGTGACCAACATCTGAAGGATAGTGGGAACGCAATGGGAAAAGGTCACTTTATGCCCTACTATCAGTTTGAGCAACATTTCGGGTTCATACTTGCCGGGATAAACCTGCTTTACTCCCAGTAAAGTTGCTACGTACGGAATCCCCCAGGCGTGGACATGGAACATAGGGGTCATGGGCATGTAAATGTCATTGGAGCGAAAACGGCCCAGAGTTTCGTAACTGCCCAGGGCTACTGCCACGGACATGGTGTGCAATACCAGTTGCCGGTGAGAAAAGTATACTCCCTTGGGCAAACCGGTAGTGCCGGTGGTATAGAAAGTTGTAGCCTTGGTGTTTTCGTCAAGATCGGGAAAATTGTAATCAGAATCGTATTGCTCCAGCAATTCATCATACAAACCGGCAAATTCAAATCCGGTCGACGGAGACCGGCCTGTGTCGGACATGATTACTGTTTTCTCAACGGTCGCGAGCTTTGGTCCCAGGCTTTCCAGGATAGGTATGAAATCAGCGTTGGCCATTATCAGCTTCGCACCGGCATGGTTCAAGGTATACAGGATCTGCTCTGCCGAAAGGCGCCAGTTGACAGTTTGCAGCACTGCTCCCATCATGGGAATCCCGAAAAAACATTCCAGATAACGGTGACTGTCATAATCCATGACAGCCACAGTATCTCCCTGGCCGATGCCCAGGGAAGTGAGCATGTTGGCCAGCTTGCCTACCCTGGCTCCCATATCCCGATAAGTATAATTGTGCAGATCACGGTACACAATTTGCTGATCAGGCACATAGAGTAAAGAAGTATCCAGGAGCTTTTTTATTATCAAAGGATAAGAATAGGGGGTACCGGGTTCAAAAACAGCCTGGGTCATAAACGCCTCCATCATGCTTGAAGGTTATTAAAAATATCCCGATTTACACAAACAACCCCTGCAAAGGTTATTGCAAAAATCGAGGAAACAGTAACAAACCGGCAATACTAACTATAAGAAATGGGGCTTTTTGTAAGGTTAACCGATTCTTGTGGCCTGTTCAAGGGAGGAAAACCCTGCCCCAGGCGTTAAAGGCAATGGATGAACATGGGACAGGGGCATAACGATGATAGGTGCCGCCGCCTGCGGCGGCTGAAAACTTTTTCTGCCTCCTGTATCCACGGGCTTGCGCCCGAGGCTATCCATATGTCGCCCCCTGCAGGGGCTTGGAAAATCGTTGAACCGGCTATACCGGCCATAGCCACAATAGCCTACCGTTACCCAAGGCTGAATACCCCTCTAAATGCTCTTGCGGAAAAACCTGCCCCCCCACTGTTGCATCAGGCCGGCAACCCGGCCCGCAAAATCCCCCCAGGGGATGGCAGGTCAATA
>JALVQM010000338.1 GCA_027025615.1 Desulfobacteraceae bacterium
CATCTACGGAATAACCACTGGTTTTGGAGTTCTCAGCGATGTCCTGATTTCAAAGCAGGATACTCAAAAATTGCAGGTAAACCTGCTTAAAAGCCACGCTTCCGGGGTGGGGCGACCCATGGAACGGGAGGCCGTAAGGGCCATGATGACCCTGCGGGCCAAAGATCTTGCCCGGGCCAATTCAAGTGCCCGGCTGGAAACAGTTGAGCAGATTGTCAAAATGATCAACCATGACATTGTACCGGTTGTGCCGGAACAGGGATCGGTGGGTGCCAGCGGCGACCTTTGTCCCATGGCCCACATGGCCCTGGTAATGATTGGCCTTGGCAAGGCCATGGTTAACGGCTGCCAGGTTCCCGGAGCACAAGCCCTGGCAAATGCCGGGCTCAAACCCCTGGTGCTGGGTTCCGGTGAAGGTCTGGCCCTGGTAAACGGAACCCAGGCTATGACCGCCATCGGCGCCTTGGCCATCTGGGATGCCTGTAACCTGGTCAAGCTGACCGACATAGCTGCTTCCATGAGCCTGGAAGTACTCATGGGCAGCAGGACCGAGTTCGATCCCCGCATCCAGCAGCTTCGACCCCACCGGGGCCAATCCCTGTCGGCCGACAACATGCTGCGTATTACCAGGAACAGCGAAATCATCTCCTCCCACAAGGACTGTTCCCGTATCCAGGATGCATATACCCTGCGCTGCTCGCCGCAGGTCCATGGAGCAAGTCATGACGCCATAGACTACACCAGGAATGTACTGGAGACCGAAATGAATTCGTCCACGGGCAATCCGTTGATCTTCAACGACAGTGATGAATTTCTCCTGGGCGGAAATTTCCACGGACAGCCGGTTGCCCTGGCCCTGGACTTTGCCTCAATGGCCGTGGCCGAACTGGCAAATATTTCCGAGCGTCGCGTCGAACGTCTGGTTAATCCCATGCTCAGCGGCCTGCCTGCCTTTCTGGTCAAGGACGGAGGACTGAACTCAGGATTCATGATTGCCCAGTACACTGCCGCGTCCCTGGTTTCGGAAAACAAGGTCCTGGCCCACCCGGCCTGCGTAGACTCCATTCCCACATCGGCCAACAAGGAAGACCACGTCTCCATGGGAACCATTGCAGCCCGGAAACTGCGGCAGATAGTAGCCAACACCGAAAACGTCATCGCCATCGAGCTGCTTTGCGCAGCCCAGGCCCTGGACCTTTTCACCAACATGAAACCGGGTCAGGGCACCCTGGCGGCTTACAAAACCATCCGCAAGCAGATCAGCCATCTCGAACAGGACAGGGTTATTGCCGATGACATTGAAACCATCAAACAGATCATGCGCAGCGGCAGTATTGTTCAGGCCGTGGAAAACGAGGTTGGAAAACTTAACCGACCACCAAGCCGTGTTTGATGATTTGGTAATAAGTCAGATTGTAACAGATTAAAATGGTAGATAAATATTTAATATCAAATACAGCTCCTGCTTGACTTGACCTCCGTAGTTTTTAGGCTTACATTGGCCGTAATGAGTTTTGAGAATAAACTCATTTAACAGTTTTTCGGGGGTCCCAATGCCGGAACTTGCAATTACATACAGCCCCATTGGAGTTATCCGTACGCCATACACCGATAAGGCGCCTTACCAGCCGGTTCAGCAGTCATCCGGGAAAATGGAAGATTTCAAACTCATTTTAGAACCCAGTTTTAGCGCTGGGCTGAAGGATCTGGCCTCTTTCAGATATATTTACCTGCTTTATCATGCCCACCGGGTAAAAAAGCAGCCCGTCATGACCGTCAGGCCACCATGGACCCATGGTTTGGAAGTCGGCCTGTTTGCAAGCCGTTCACCGGTTCGTCCCAATCCCATAGGACTGAGCGTGGTGCGGATCAGGAATATTGATGGCCCGGTAGTGTATACATCCGGACTGGACGTTTTTGACGGAACACCCTTGCTGGATATAAAACCCTATATCAGGGAGCTGGATACCAAGGAGGATGCCAATTACGGATGGCTGGAAAGCATGGCCGACCGTGAGCACCTGGCATTACATATTAAAGGGATCCCCCATAGTCACAGTCCCCTGGGCTAGCTGAATGGAGGTAGGCAGATGCCACAACTGACAGATGGTGGTTGTAATAATTTCGACACCACCCAAAGGAGGTACTCGTGGAAAAGGTAGTCATCATCGGCGGCGGCCCTGCCGGAAGGGTGGTAGTCCACGCCCTGCACGCCAGCAAAAAGGATTTCCAGGTAACCCTGATCAAGGATGAACCTGTCAACGTTAACCGTTGCGCGGTTCCCTACGGAATCATGGGAAAAAAACCGGTCGATAAATTTTGTATCCCCAACACCCTGGTAACCGATTTCGGAGCCGAACTGGTAATCGACACGGTTACCGCCATAAACACCGGTGCCAGTCAGGTAACGACCGCCGCCGGGAAAAACTTTGCCTACGATCATCTGGTCCTAGCAACCGGCTCCAAGCCTTTTATTCCTCCAATCGAAAATGTAGGCCTGGAAAATATAACCAGTGTCAGATCCCGCCAGGACATGGTAAAATTGAGATCACTGGCCGAAGAGAAGAAAAAATGTGTCATAGTAGGTGGCGGCTATATCGGAGTCGAGGTGGCTGTGGTGCTGGCCCAAACAGGGCTGGACGTTACCATCGTCGAAATGCTGCCTCACATTCTGCTGGCAACCATGGACGACGATTTTGCAATTGCGGTGGAGGATCACGTCCGTCAAAAAGGCATAAAAGTCCTTACAAATACCGGGGTTGTGGCCTTTAAAGACAACGGCGGCCGGATATGCGGCGTCAGGCTGGACAACGGAGACGAGCTTGAGACTGATTTTGCCGTTGTGGCGGTCGGTGTTGTTCCCAATACGGAGCTGGCCGCCCAGAGCGGACTTGAGGTTTCCAGCTACGGGATAGTAACCGATGACAACATGCGCACCAGTGTAGCCAATATTTATGCTGCCGGTGATTGTGCCCAGAAGAAATCTTTTATAACCCATAATCCCTGCAGAGGAGAATTCGGCACCAATGCGGTCTTCATGGCCAAGGTCGTGGCAGCCAACATTCTTGGAAAAGATAAAAAGTTCCCTGGTGTGATCAATGCCAACGCTTCCAGCGCTTTTGATTTGAGCTTTGGCAGCGCCGGAATGATAGAAAAAATGGCAGTCAAGGAAGGCCTGGATGTGGTATGCGGCTATTCAGAAGTACTGAACCGGTATCCCATGATGGACGGGGCCCATACAATCCACACCAGACTGGTATTTGAAAGGCAAACCCGCAAACTGATCGGAGGAGCAGTTCTCAGGCAGGGTCATTGCACGGCCAACAACGTCGATTTTATTTCTTTCGCAATCCAGATGGGGACCACCATCGAAGATCTTCTTGTTTACCAGTACGCCACCCATCCGGAACTTGCAGCCAAGCCCTCGGATAATACTTACATGTTTGCAGCCAAGGATGCGCTTATAAAACTTAGCACCTGACCAAAAAGGGGAACACGGCTTCGGTCCTGTTCCCCTTTTACAACACCATGACTGGGTTCAATCAAAAGCCATTCCGGTTTTCCACTGCTCCCAGACTTTGCCCACCAGATCGGCCCCGGGCTTAAGGGTCGGTTTGCCCGGCTTCCAACCAGAGGGAGTTGCCTCGGCGCCCTTGGTTTCTCTTACCAACTGGAATGCCTGTATCTGGCGGATGGTCTCGTTAACGTTACGCCCCACCGGTGGAGTCAAGACCTCGTAGCCCTGGATTACTCCATCCGGATCGATGATAAATCTACCCCGGGTCTCGACCCCGGCATTTTCATCGTAGACACCATATACCTTGCCTACCCGGCCGCCGGCATCGGAAAGCATCGGAAAAGGAATACCACCTGTTACCATTTTTGATAGCTCGTTATCATCCCACATCTTGTGAACGAACATGCTGTCAATGCTTATGGAAAGGATATCGACCCCAAGCTTCTGAAACTCTGAATATTTTTCAGCAACTGCTGAAAGCTCTGTAGCTCAGACGAAAGTAAAGTCACCAGGGTAGAAACAAAGCAAAGTCCATTTCCCAAGATATTCAGACAACCTGACTTCCACGAACTTGCCTTTGTGATACCCCGGGGCCGTAAAATCCGGTGCTTTTCTCCCT
>JALVQM010000339.1 GCA_027025615.1 Desulfobacteraceae bacterium
ATATAACCGATGTGGCCCATTACATCAGACCCAATAGCGCCCTGGATCAGGAAGCCATGGAAAGAGCCAGTTCCATTTACATGCCCGACGCTAAAATCCCAATGCTTCCAATTGAATTGTCCGAGGGTCTCTGCAGCCTGCATCTTAACCAGGTCCGTCCTGCCATAAGCACCCTGGTCAAGGTAACTGAAAGGGGAGAAGTTTTAGAATGCCGTATCGTAGCCAGCACTGTCAGGGTAGGACGCCAGCTTACATATAGTGATGCCGACGCGTTGGTAGAAAAAGATCCTGAAATGGCGGCCCTTCATACCATAGCCAGAAACTATCGTCAGAAAAGGCTGGACAAGGGTGCGGTACAAATAACCCTGCCGGAGATCAACATCCATATAGATTCATCCGGAAATGCCAAGGTCAGCAAGGTGGACCGTGAAAGTCCGGCACGCATGATGGTGGCTGAAATTATGATCATGGCCAACGCCCTTGCCGCCCAGGCTCTTGCTGCCAGCGGCCTGCCGGCTATATTCCGCAGCCAGACCGAACCCTCCAAACGCCTTTATCAGAGAGACCAGGGGTCCTTGTTCCAAAACTGGATGCAGCGTAAAGCGCTGAGCCGTTTCAGCCTTGCAAGCCGCCCCGAACCTCACGCAGGGCTTGGAGTGGCCTCTTATGTTACCATGACCTCTCCCATTCGCAAATACACTGACCTGGTCACTCAACGCCAATTGAGGGCTATGCTCGGCCTGGAATCACCTTATGACGACGAGCAAATCAACAACATTATTCATCGTATTGAAATTCCCATGGTCCAGGTCGCCCAGTTGCAATTCAGACGGCACCGCTATTGGCTTCTCAAATTCCTGCAACAGCACATCGGCTCCAAAACCGAAGCCTTGGTACTGGCCAAACGCCGTAAAGGACATGCCATTCTTTTGACCGAGTATCTGATAGAATGCAACCTGGACACCAGCAGTGGAATTGGATTAAAGCCGGAAGACCTTGTCCAGGTTACCATCCAGCATGTAAATCCACGCAATGATATTCTGACCGTATATCTTGGTTAAGTATCTTCCGGAAAGTATGGTTGTTTTGGCGTCAGGGTTACTGACCTAATATCTGCTTCAGATCAGGCCTTGATCTCAGCCGGACGCCCCCTGGTAAGAGCCACCAGGTCGGCAGATTTGATGGCAAACATTGAGCTTGGAGTACCGGCCGCGGCCCAGACAACATCGTGTTCCAACAGGTTTTGGTCAATGAATGTGGAAATTTCCTGGTTGTGCCCGGCAGGCGGGACTCCGCCAATGGCAAAACCGGTTACTTGCCTGACAAATTCAGGTGGAGCCATGGTTACAGGCTCGCCAACCAAAGATTCAAGCCTACCCACGTCTACCCGGTTGACCCCGCTTACCAGCACCATGTAAGGAGCCTTACTGTTTTTGCCCTGAAAAACAAGTGACTTGACGATTTGTGCAGTACTGCATCCCACAGCTTCTGCCGCCTCATCAGCTGTACGGGTAGACTTATCCATCTGCATGACTTCAATATTAAAACCCAGCTTGCCGATTGCCTGCTTGACTCTTTGGGAACTTTCTTTTAATTCCGTCATTACCTGCCCCCTGTAACTTGAAATAACCTGCCTTCGACTGCTCCAGGCAACGATAATGGCACAAACCAGCGTTACCGGCAAGATGTCCTTTACAAGATCAGAACTGTCCCGCAATTTCAGTAAAATTTCGGAAAGCCGACCAGGCAGCAAAACTTGATGTAAGCTACTTTTTGCGAACCAATCACAAAAGATGATTCAGCAAATAATTGACATCCGGCCGATAGATGCTATTTTAATCACGGCCCCGGTTTCCTGTAATGGCTCTATTGGTCCAACCCGCATTGATCCGGGCATCCGCCATCGGGAGCCGCAATTGATATGGTCGTTTTTGCTTGACTAGATCGTCAGTATAAATTATAGGCCCGTTTCTTAAACTAAATCCAATTCAGGAAAGGGCAAATGGGAATCAAAGAGCGCAAAGAACGCGAAAAAGAGCGTCGCCGACAGCAAATTATAGTGGCTGCCAAAAGGGTCTTTTCAGAAAAAGGTTTCAACAAAGCCACCATGGAAGACATCGCCACAGAAGCCGAGCTGAGCCCAGGCACATTGTACTTATATTTTAAAAACAAGGAAGAACTCTATGCTTCCCTTTCGCTGCGAATTCTTCAATATTTGTACATCCGGGTGACCCACGTCCATAAAGAAAACAAATTGTCACCTAAAGACAAAGTTAAGGCCCTGATAGATGCCATGTATGATGTGTATGACTTCGATCCGCTTATCATCATTAACATGTTTCACTTGCAGTCAAGTGAAACGCTCAAGAACCTTTCTCCTGAATTGCTGGCTGAAATAAAAAATCTTTCACAGAAATCCATAGGTGCCATAGCCCAGATATTCAAGGAAGGAATCGAGAGTGGAGATTACATAGACTGTCATCCCAACGCGCTGGCAGATATTTTCTGGTCCCTTTTCTCTGGGGTAGTGCTGTGGGAAGCAAGCAAAAAAATAATCGACCACCGCAAAGACTATTTGAAACAAACCCTCCAGGCGGCTTTCGAAATTTTCGAAAAAGGAATTACCTTGAACTAGTCGGATTTCCGTTTTAGTCTGGAATTCTGGTCCAGGATCAAGACTTCGGACCACCAAAAACTGTACTCTGCTTCACTGCGTTTCGCAATTCAAATACACGCATCAAGTTCCGTATACAAACGTATAAGGAAGGTGTCCTTGCTTGGTACAATAGTAAATTCACTGGCCATAATTATAGGAGCCGGTATCGGGTATTTTCTCGGCAGCGGACTAAAAGAGCGCTATAGCCTCACCATCATGAATGCCATCAGCCTTGCCGTAATTTTGATAGGCTTGAAATCGGCATTCAACTCCGATGACATGCTGCTGGTGACAATCTGCCTGGTTGCGGGAAGCTTCGTTGGAGAAATGTTAAACATCGAACAACGCCTGGAAAAACTCGCCAATCTGTTTGAAAAACGTCAGCAGGTTAACCAAAAAAGTTTTACTCAGGGCTTTGTGACTGCCAGCCTGGTCTATTGCGTGGGGGCAATGGCAATTGTGGGCGCACTTGAAAGCGGATTGACAGGCAACCACCAAACCCTCTTTGCCAAATCGATCCTGGACGGTATAACCGCCATCGTCTTTACGGCCACCTTTGGTATAGGGGTAATATTTTCAGCAGCCAGCGTATTTCTATACCAGGGAGCCATAACTATTGGCGCCGGCTACTTGAAGGGAATTATGACCCCGGAAGTAATTTCTCAGGTTACGGCGGTTGGAGGACTGTTGATCATGGCCATCGGCCTCAACCTATTGAAGATTCAGTCCATTAAAGTCGGCAACATGCTCCCGGCCATTTTCATGCCTTTTGTATACAACTTCGTGATCAGTCTCTTTTAGCAGACTTTTGAAAAATTATTGCATCTGGTTGCAATCCTCTTCAAAATGCTAATTTATTCCATATAAATCGCACTTTTTCGTCGAATTTTGCCTTCTTGCCCTGCACCAATGGTATTTTTCAACAACCGTCAGGATTACTTGTCATGGCAATATCACACCGCTTGCTGCAGAATTTTTCAGCAGCTTTAACCGCAACGCACTTCATTTACATCTGATTCCCGCCGTTTTTGACGACCAAATCCAGAACTTCTTTTTGCCCTTACAAAACAGCAAGTTGTCCAGCTGCAAGCCAAACCGGTTGTAAGCCTAGGTTACAGCAACACGTATTTAGCGATGTCACTTTACTCCGGCTGATGGCAGCCATTGCAACCGGTTGGACCGGTTGCTGGTAAACGCCCATCAATTCCGGCTCTGGTCATTTCCAGTTTCTTGTTGTTGAGCTTGATGGCTCGATGGCATCCAATGCACTGCTTGTGGAAAGCAGTTTTAAAATAACGCATCTTTAGATCTGGATCTATTTTTTTATTTGCTTCTTTTTTGGGCAGCTGCGCCAGATCATGGCAACCTTGAGTCATACAGCCTACAACCGGCTCAGTGCCATTCCATTTATGATGACACTGCTTGCAGCTATAGTTGAAATGGACGGAGTGAGGAAATTGCACGGCGCTGCGCTGGCCCTCTACAGGTGGGTCAATGGTAAAAGTACCCAAAGGTACAACCATCTGTTCTTCCTGGGCCAATAATGATCCGCCAAACCCTGTGACCAAAATTACGACTAAAACAGCAACGATCCAAACACCCTTGGTATTCATCCTTCCTCCCTGTTTGTGAACCTGACTGCGTATCGGTCTTGCTATAGCCGTTTCTGTTTCAAGATTCAATGATTATCTAATTAACCTTTCAAGGACGAACGGCGCGCACGGCACCGCACTGGTCCTGACGTTTGAAAATACGCTTAAATACCTTCTCGGGCCTGGAAGTTACCACGTTGGCAACCGAATAATACCCTTTAACATATGCCTCGGAAGACCAATACCATTTTGCAGCGCTTTGGGGGAAAAACGGGGCCTGCTTATATATTGATGCCAACTCACTGGCCGTTGGCAATCTCCAATCGGTAAAGCCCCCGGAGCTTAAGCCTTTTACATAAGCCACCGCTTCATTGTAATCGATACAGCTGCCCAAATCCTGGTATGAATCGAGCAAGCACCATGTCAAGCCGGTAACTTTATCAGTAACCGTTTCGTCGGAATCGACCACAAAACGACCGGTAGCTCCCAGCCTGGCCTTCATCTCCCGGCGCAGTCGGACCAGGCGCTGTTGACGCCTTAAACGTTCCAATTCAGCCTGGCGCTTTTGCTCTTCAATCTCTTTGCGTTTGGCTTCCTGACGCCGCATGGTAATTATATTATCCCGCTGGCGGTTCAAGCTTTCCAGCAAATCCAGAGCCTGGGGGATATAGGTATTAGCTTTGTTACGGGCGACAAAAGCCTCCAGCCCCGCAATACGCTCGTCTATTGAAAGACTGCCATCGGAAGCACTTTTCTTTGCTGCCAACCATCTATTTTTTTCTCGGAGCCTGGCTTTTACCTTTTCAAGTTCTGCAATCACTTTTGAGCGAACGTAACTTTTGGGATTTTTGTCAAGATATTCGCTCAACAAATCACGGGCTGCCTGGAAATTTTTACCTAGATCAGAAACCTTGTTTTTAAGCTGCCACCACTCCTGTTCATCAACCAACTGCCTTCTTATCTCTGTTGCTTGCCGAACCTTATTACTGTCACCGAACACGCCTATAAAAATATCACACTTCTTTATACAATCGTTCCAGCGCCTCTGTTCGATACACCCTTTTGCCTGCTGCCTTAAAAAGGCCAGATAGTCATCCGCCATCTCGTTGATCAGGATCTGGACATCATGCCGGTAACGTCCCTGTGGAAATCGATCCAAATATTTCCGGTACACTGCCAGGCGTTGGGCGAAATCCAAGCGGGCGGCTTCCTGCAATTCCTGGTAATAGTACTGGTCAAGCAAATCCTTTATTCCGGCTATGGCTTTGTTGATTTTATCAATATGGCGACTTTGAGGATGTTTTTTCAGAAATTCTGTGTAAATCGAAATGGCTTTCTTTTCATATGCATCATCCAACGGCAGACTGCTGACCTTCAAGGTAGCCTGTTCGTAATCGTAATCTTCGATCTGTTCCCGGGCATCTTTTATTCTCCGTTCCAGTTGCACACGCCAGGCAGGATTTGGATTTTTTTTCAAAAAGTTTTTAAGTTGTTCCAAACGCTCAGAGGCAGATTCAAGAGAATCAATTTTGGCGAGAAATTTTGCAAAATGTTCTGCACTGCGATTAGCTGAAATATGAAAATATATACTGGCCGCAGCGACAACCACGACCAGTAAGCCGACCACGCTCCAGACGATTTTTCTGGCCAGACCTGAATGGTCTTTAACAGGAGGAGGTACGGGAGCTCGTTCCAATTTGACAATCGGCTTGCCAGCCTTGTGGGGCCGGTTATCGTCGGGCATTGCCTGTAGCCGGGGTTGTTCACCATTTTCCTTAAGTCTAACGGCAGCCTCATCTTTCAGCTTGAGGCTTTCCATCAAAACATGCATGAGGGGTTGCTTGATCTCATCAGCTTTGTTCTCATCAGGCGGATGGATTTCAATAGTGGGCTCATCCCAACTGATTATCCGGTATGCCGCTTCCCTTCCGGTTTGTTCCCCTGCTTCGGCCGCGATTAAGTTGCCCTCCAAAAGATACAAAAAGCCCTGATTATCACCTGAACTTACCCTCAGGCTGAAACTGGACTTTTCCATCTCGGACATTTGAAGAAATGACGGCAGACTGATCCCCCTGATCTTGCCCCCTATACCTGCCTCCATCTGTTGAAAAGCCCTGCGGCTGATGATCTTTTTGACCAGGGTTTCAAGCTGGGCATAATCACTATCGGTAATCCAGTCCGAACAGTAGCCCAGATGAATTTCTATCTTTTTCTTATTACGCTGCCAGGGCCACAACGCTCCGTAAAACTCACCGGTTTTAAGTTTTTTTATGAAAAGCGACTGTTCTTTCTGGATGCCACCAAGATAAACCACTGTAGAATTTTTGCGCAATTTGCGCGGTGTGGTTTTACCTGCCGGCTTGACAGCAGATCCAAAAAATTCACTCAACATTCTCTCAAGGGCCTTGATACTATGCCCCACTGCAGTAACCTGATAGAGACTGCGAGATTCTTCATAAAAACGTTTATTGATATTTTTGAGCCCTTCGATCTTCTGAATCAGTTCAACAAAGCCCTTCAAAGTATTCATGTGCGCCTTGAGGTCATCGATTTCCTTGCTCTGGCTTGTCAGAATCTGATCCACAAGCTGCTCTATCATAGGCCTGCTCCTGGAATGGTCGTGCCGAAAGATTTTACCTTGCCTGAATTTACAATGTGAAATTACTTTATGAATCAGGCTATTGTAATTGATAAAGACAGTAATGTCAAAAAGCTTCGACATTATGTAGAGCGGCAAAAAAAACAAATGAGTCTTGAAATGTAAACAGACCGTTGAAAACTACTGCATCCGGTGGCACAAAGGCAAAGGGTCATTTGCGAAACCACAAGAGATGATATATGCTGGATGCCATGCAGGTATTGGCTGTTTCGGATACTGTTGTGGAACACCTTTTAAACCCTGACTTGCAGGACCGATATGTCGGGGTCGATCTGATATTAAGCTGCGGAGATCTTCCCCCTGAATTTCTGGGACGCTTAAAAGAGCGTTTTAATGTTCCTGTTTTCTATGTCCGCGGAAATCATGACATCCGTTACCCCCATCGCAGTCTGGCGGGCTGCACGAATCTGCATGCCAAAGTAATCGAATATAATGGGCTGCGGATGGCCGGGCTCGAGGGCTGTCGCTGGTACAACGGGGGACCGGCACAGTACAGTGAAATGGAAATGAAACGTATCCTGCGGCGGCTCAAGCCTCTGATGAAGCGCTCCGGAGGAATCGATATCATGCTTTCCCACGCCCCCCCGCGTCATGTCCACGACAAACCGGACAGGTGCCATAAAGGATTCAAATGTTTTCACCAAATTATCGAAAAATACAAGCCCCGTTACTGGTTCCACGGTCATATCCACGCCGAGTACCATGACCCGGCCGAACGTATTACCCGCTGTCATCAAACAGAGGTAATCAATTGCTATGAGTACTTTCTCATCGACATCGTCCCTGCTCAACCGCATAGCCAGGCTTTTTGATACCCGTTCCAAGCATGCCAAATGTTTCGAGGAAAAGCGGCTCAATGAGGCCGCTTTCGATACCATTGACAGGGGTGTTAAAACTGTGGCTCTTGAAAAAATAACCGGCAGCGTTGGACGCTACCATGACTTTGATAACAGCTTCCGCCCCAGGCAGCATCTGCCGGGTGAACGCCTGGAGAGAATAAAGAAGCTGATACGCCAAGGCCACAAACTGCCGCCGGTCAAATTGTACCAGATAAGAGACGAATTTTATGTTCTCGACGGGAATCACCGCATCTCCGCGGCCAAGCAATTAGGCCACAAGCAGATCGAAGCCCGGATCCTGGAGTTTATTCCTTCCAGGAATACTCTGGAAAACGTTCTTTACCGGGAAAAAACTGCGTTCCATGACCAGACAGGGATTCCCGGCCAAATCGAATTGACAGAGCTCGGCCAGTATGCTCTGCTTAACAATCAAATCGAAATCCATCGCCGACACCTGCAATACATCCGAAATTGCCGGGTTGATTTAAAAACAGCTGCTTTGGACTGGTATCAGACCATTTATCAACCTCTGCGCACCATTATAGAAAAAGGCAATCTTCTTGCGGGCTTTGCCGGGCGAACCCTGGATGATTTGTATGCTTACATTTCTTATCAACAATGGGTTAAGGGTCAAAGGCGTCGCTACGGAATTGGAATTGATCGCTTGATACCCAAAGATATGGAGGACTTCAGAGAGCAAATGGCAGAAAAAGAAGAATTTGAATATCCTGAAATGAAACGGCAAATTACAGCATTTGTTCTTATAAACATACGCGCCAGAAATGAAAACCGGATAATGGATAAACTTTTCGCTCTGGAAGAGATAAAGGAAATCCACTCAGTTCACGGCGACATCGACCTGCTTGTTAAAATAGTCCTGACCCGTGACCTGCTGGCTTCAGACACGGAAATAATTGCCCATTTTGTCCAGGATAATATCCGCCGAATCAACGGTGTGCTGAGTACCCAAACCCTGATACCGGGCTTTTCAAAAATCAAACCATGAGCTGCTGTGAAATTATAGATTGAAAATAAAGACCTTGGCGGCCAGCCCAGCGGCCACTGCAAATGCATGTACACAAATTACCGGCCAAAGGCTCTGGAAACGCTCACGAATCATTGCCACAACTATGCCATAAACAACCGACCCGGTTACAACACGTGCCAGGTTGAACGAAGTCAGGGCAGTATCAAAATAGCCCAAGGGGCTGAAAACAAGGGCCGCCATAAATCCGGTGTAAAGTATCGTCGAACCGAGAGCAGGCCAGGAAATAAACCAGGGACTGTCGGTACGCTGAATACGGGCATATTGAGCCAGCAATCCATGGGCCAGCCCCCGGAACAACCCTTCCAAGGCAATTGGCATTAGTCCGGCAAGAATAAAAATACAGCCGTTGCCCATTTTTTCAAATGCTTGGACCGGGGCCCAAACACCCCCTACAGCGCCGCAGACAACCGCCAGGGGTAACAGCCAGATTCCACTGTATCCGCACGGCATTACCAGACCGAACTGCCAGCTGCGCCCCCTGGCAGTCAGCAGTAAACCCAGGCTGCAAAAGACAAACAAGGCTGTTGCAAAACCGAAAAGCGATGTCTGCCATAATTGACCTTCAGCCTGCAGTGAAAGCCATTTGGCAGGATTCCAGGTCAAACCTATTTCATGGGCACAAACCGTAATGGCGCCTACCAGGGCCGCCACCAGGATAAAACGGTAAATCATTGACAATACAGACGGCCTGTTCATAACCTGCTTGCAGGCATCAACTATCTGTTGGGGATTCAAATGGGTACCGCTTTCGCGGGGTGACCCGCCGATTTCACCTGAACCGCCCCATTTATTGTTCCTGGTACGACACCTTACCGCCGGGTCCAGGAAATTGAGCCTATCATAGACAGCCTCAAGTTCAGCGGGCATGAAAAGGTCCATTTTCCTTACCGTATAGGCCCCGGGTCCTCTTTTTAAAAAAACAACCCCCAGGCGACCGCCATAAAGCTTGGTAAGGTGAGGTTCGATTTCATAGATACCCTGGTCAGACTTGACCGCCGCCACCAAACGCTGCTGATTTATCTGGACACAGGCTAATTCCTCAATACCCTTGTAATCGGCAAAATCACTGGCCTTGTACAAAACCTGATCCAGCTTGTGGAGCACTTTGGTAGTATATTGGAGCATGTCGGTATCTTCCCACATGCCGTCTTTCTTCAAGGCTATTTCATCGGACCTCAAATAATCTATCAGTTTCTGAAGCCTACGCAACAACTCAGGGGGCAAAGCGGCCAATTCTTTCATCTCTAGGCCAAGGGCGTCAATAACACCTTCCAGGCGGACCAGGGCGAATAAAACCCGGCGTTGAATACCGTTGCGTTCTTCCAAGCGCAAATGATTGAGCAAAATCCAAATCGCCAAGATGGTATCCAGATCCGGTTCACCGGCAAATATGTGCCATTGCTGACCTCTAAGATCCAGGCCTTTCATGTGCATTACCAGGGCCTGTTCACAGGTAGCCATGGTAAAAGCCCTGACACAGCCTTCATGATGATCAAGGTTATAAACCTTGCGTTCGTGGTCCATGAAGGGCTCACATTGGGCAACACCATCAAGAAAAATAGTTCCCGGCGGTGACTTCCGGGCAACCGAGCCGGAAAGGGAAAGTTCAGGTTCGATGTGCACATTCAGGTTGGGTGCTTCCAAACAGATCAGGACCTGCTCACCGTCTACTTTGCGTATCGCGTATCGCTCGGGCAAATTGGCTGCCTGGCGCCCCTTTGCCTGGACCAAACCAGCGGTAGTACCGCTCGCCCCAAGGGTTGCCCCCTTAGTCCGGCCATTGATCGTGCTTTGCCTTCGTTTCAAGTTTGATACACTCATCTGTTAAGCAGGTCTTACCACCCGCCTCAGGTTTAACAATCAACCCTTGTTAAGTAACTTTTAAGCGCAATCCAAGAGCCTGGATTCAACCAGCACAGGACTATTCATATCAACCACCTGTGGCAGGGTCAAGCAACATGATGAGTATGCAAAACGCGGATGGATTCAGTTAAGAACGGCCGTCTTCAGCCCGGAAATGCTCTGCTTTTCATTTTTTTTATCGGAGTGCGGGTTTGCCTTTGAAACAATTCTCGTCCATTTATCCAGTTTTTCCTGCAGCTGCCCGGGTTTGACAGGTTTTGCAATATAATCGTTCATACCGGCTTTCAGGCATTTTTCCTTGTCACCCTTCATGACATTGGCGGTCATTGCCAGAATCGGTACTTCCGGATTCAACACTCCACTTCCGTCCTGCCTGATGCGCCGGGCGGCCTCCAAACCGTCCATTTCGGGCATCTGGACATCCATCAGTACCAAATCAAAATGTTTTTTTCGCAAAAGTTCCAGTGCCTCCCTGCCATTGCCGACCACCTGAGCCGAATATCCAAGATTTGACAATATTTTCAGGGCAACCTTCTGGTTAACCAGGTTGTCTTCAGCCAATAGAATTTTGACATCCCTGCGCCGCGCCTCTGCAATGCTGTGCCTGGTGACAAGAGTGGTTTCCGGTTGATTTTTCCCCATGGACTGCCCCCTGACAACGGCCACCAGGCAATCGTAAAGTACCGACTGTTTGACAGGTTTTCTTAGATAGGCCGCAAAGCCGGCCTTTTTCATCCGTTCAGCATCACCCCGCAGCCCATGTGAAGTAAGCATCACCAAAAGGGTACTTTCAAGGTTGGGATCAGCCTTTATGGCCAGCCCCAGGGAGCGCCCGTCCATGTCGGGCATCATGTAATCGATAATGGCCAGTTTGTAAGGATCTCCGGCCTCAAATGCCTCATGCATAAGTTTAAGGGCCTCCGTACCTGCCTCGGCCAGTGAAAATCGACACCGCCAGGATTTCAAATAGGTGGCAAAAACCTCCCTGTTGGTGGCATTGTCATCCACTACCAGGATCCGCTTGCCGCTAATGTCCACCGGAATCCGCCTTATGGCCTCTGACACTTCAGGTTGCCTGAAAAACCGGGCTGTAAACCAAAAAATGGAACCCTTGCCTTCCACACTATCCACTCCAATCCGCCCCCCCATCATTTGAACCAGTTTCTTGCTGATGGCCAAACCCAGCCCGGTGCCTCCAAAACGCCGTGTCGTGGAAGAATCTACCTGGGAAAAGGACTTAAAAAGTCTGTCCATCCTATCGGCAGGTATACCGATACCCGTGTCCAGAACCCTGAAAAGTACTTTTACCTGGTCTTTATCCTCTTTTTCCAGACCCACCCGTATGGTAACTTCCCCTTCCGAGGTAAATTTGATTGCGTTGCCGGCAAGGTTCATCAATACCTGTCGCAACCGGCTTGGATCACCACGCAGCAGGGACGGGACCTGGGGATCCACCAAA
>JALVQM010000340.1 GCA_027025615.1 Desulfobacteraceae bacterium
CGGATTTGCATCTTGTACTGGACGGTTTGCTGGTACTACTTTTGAAAACGTCTCTGCAACTGCGACTTGACAGACTAGACGGCGTTGGCCGTTATATTTTATATCCGTCCTGGACCTTGGACCCCATTTGGCAGGGTTTTGTCGAAGGAGTTGCCTGGGCTTTCAAGTCCCTGGATCTTCCCTTGGAACTGACCGAAATAATGACAGACTACTTTCGCCAGCATAATATGGCGGACTGGATTGATATTTCCAGCACATGGCTGGAACATTATCCCGCCGGCAGCCCGGAAAAACATTTACTTGCCGCCGAACTTGAAAACCACCTGGGATGCCTAAAGAAGGCCATGGCAAAATAAAAGGTGCTTGCAACAACCACACAATATTGCGTTCAACAATCATGTGAATACAAAATAAAGTATAAGGTCCCCGATCCCGACCATGTCTGCCGGAACCCCGCTGGAGCCGGGCTTTTTTGTTGACAACCGACGGTAAAAATTTTATATCTTCGCCTTGCGTAACTGTTTGCAACGTCAGCAAGAAACAAACAACCCCATGAACCCATACCGGGGTGAAATTTAAATTGTAAAGGAGGCACAGTGTCTCCGCCAGGTTGGAGTTACGACCCCACATCAGGAGTGAGGTTTATTCCGCAACAATCCTATCCGTTAAGGTATAGAAAGACGATTCAAATTGCGAGAGGAGGTGAAACACCCCGCAAAACAAATTGCATCAGGTAGGTTGTTCATTTTTTTATTAATCGAATGGAGGTAAAACGATGGCAAAACATGAAACCCCTCTGTTGGACCAGCTCGAAACTGGGCCATGGCCAAGCTTTGTTTCCGACTTGAAAGCGTTGGCCGAAAATCGGGCCAAGAATGAAAAGGGCATCGAGTTTCAAATTCCCAGCGACGTCGTTGATGACATCCTGGGCGTACTCGAGCTGTCCTACAAGCACGGCCGGACCCATTGGAAGCATGGCGGCATCGTGGGTGTCTTCGGTTACGGCGGTGGTGTCATTGGCCGTTACTGCGACCAGCCCGAAATGTTTCCCGGGGTAGCTCACTTCCATACCATGCGTGTCAATCAGCCCGGCGGCAAGTTCTACACCACCGATTACCTGAGAAAACTCTGTGATCTTTGGGACTTCCGCGGAAGTGGTGTTATGAACATGCATGGCAGCACCGGCGACATCATTTTCCTGGGAACCACAACACCCCAGTTGGAAGAAATTTTTTATGAAATGACCCACGAATTGAACCAGGACCTGGGCGGTTCAGGGTCCAACCTCAGGACTCCTTCTGATTGTATCGGCCAGGCCCGTTGTGAGTTCGCCTGCTACGATACCCAGGACCTGTGCTACGATCTTACCCAGGAATACCAGGACGAGCTGCACCGTCCGGCATTCCCCTATAAATTCAAATTCAAGTTTGATGGTTGCCCCAACTGCTGCGTAGCTTCCATCGCCCGTTCAGACCTGTCCTTTATCGGAACCTGGCGCGATGATATCAAGATCGACCAGGAAGCTGTCCAGGCTTACATCGGAGGAGAGCTGAAACCCAACGGCGGCGCTCACAGCGGCCGTGATTGGGGAGCTTTCGATATCCAGAAAGAAGTTATCGATCTTTGCCCGACCAAGTGTATGTGGATGGAAGGCAAAGAACTTAAAATCGATAACAAAGAATGTACCCGCTGCATGCATTGTATCAATGTAATGCCGCGTGCCCTGCACATTGGCGATGATCGAGGCATCACAATTTTAGCCGGTGCCAAGGCCCCCATCCTCGACGGCGCCCAGATGGGAACCCTGATCGTACCGTTTATCAAGGCCGAACCACCTTATACCGAGATCAAGGAAAACGTTATCGAACCAATCTGGGATTGGTGGATGGAAGAAGGCAAAAACCGTGAGCGCCTGGGCGAATTGATGAAGCGTCAAGGCCTGCAGAAAATGATTGAAATCCTGGGCGTAGATCCGGATCCGCGGATGGTCCAGGAACCGCGCTCCAATCCGTACATCTTCTGGAAAGAAGAAGAAGTACCCGGCGGCTGGAAACGCGACATCAAAGAATTCAGAAAATACCATCAGAGATAGGAGGGGACAACCATGGCATTTATTTCCTCAGGATACGATCCCGACAATCCGATGAAAGACAGGATTACGGACATCGGACCGCGCAAATACGATGAGTTTTACCCTCCGTTCATCGCCAAAAACAAGGGTAAATGGCTCTATCACGAAATCCTCCAGCCAGGTGTATTGGTTCACGTTTCCGAAACCGGAGACGAGATATACACTGTGCGCGTAGGCGGAGCCCGCCTGATGACCACCTTGTTGGTACGCGAAATATGCGAAATCGCCGACAAGCACTGCGACGGTTACGTACGTTGGACAACCCGTAACAACGTGGAGTTCATGGTCGACTCCAAGGATAAGGTCCAACCGTTGATCGACGACTTGAACAGCCGCAAGTTTGCCGGCGGCTCTTTCAAGTTCCCTGTCGGAGGAACCGGCGCCGGCGTAACCAATATCGTTCACACCCAGGGTTGGCTCCACTGCCACACTCCGGCTACCGATGCTTCCGGACCGGTGAAAGCAGTAATGGACGAGATGTTTTCTGATTTCCAGGACCATCGCCTTCCGGCCCATGTAAGGGTATCGCTGGCCTGCTGTCTCAACATGTGCGGCGCTGTCCATTGTTCTGATATCGCCATTTTGGGCTACCATCGTAAGCCGCCCATGCTGGACCATGAGTACCTGGACAAGATGTGTGAAATTCCGCTGGCCATCGCTGCCTGTCCGACGGCTGCCATCAAACCTGCTACAGTTGAGCTGGAAGACGGCACCAAGGTAAAAAGTGTGGCAGTCAATGAAAGCCGTTGTATGTTCTGCGGTAATTGCTACACCATGTGCCCGTCCATGCCTCTGGCAGACCAGGAAGGTGACGGCATAGTCATCATGGCCGGTGGCAAGGTCTCCAACCGCTTAAGTGCACCGAAGTTTTCCAAGGTTGTCGTGGCTTTCATCCCCAATGAGCCACCGCGCTGGCCTACCACAGCCAAGACAATCAGGAATATAATCGAAGCTTATGCCGCCGATGCCAACAAGTACGAAAGGCTGGGTGAATGGGCAGAAAGAATCGGTTGGGAACGGTTCTTCGAGAAATGTGAACTCGATTTCACCCATCACCTGATCGACGATTTCCGTGATCCGGCCTACTATACTTGGAGACAAACTTCCCAGTTTAAATTCTAGTATTGTTTATCAGGCGGGGGGACCATCCCCCGCCTGATTTTATCCTTCACGGAAAGGGGTTTTAAAATGGCTCTGGATTACGAAGAATCCAAACAGAAAATCATCGAGGGCTTGAAGAAAAAACAAAAGACCAAGTCAAAATTTTATTTTAATGACTTGTCTAAAATTCTAAATGCCAAGCCACGCGAAGCCAAGAAGATCGTCAATAAAATGGTAGAAGAAGGCCTGCTGGAATACTGGTCAAGTGGCAGCACGTCCATGTATGGCCTGCCTGGAACCGGCAAACAGGCCGCTGCTGAACACGAAGATTAATTTATATGCAAACCGCTGGATCCCTTGAACCAGGTTAACTCATCGGCACAACCCTTACATCCCGGTCTCATAATTGCGGCCTTGAGGGGAGGTTCGGGTAAAACAATATTTTCGGTTGGAATAATTGCCGCCTTGAGAAACCGGGACAAGCGAATTGCACCTTTCAAAAAGGGTCCGGATTATATAGATGCCGGCTGGCTGGCTTTGGCTGCCGGCCGGCCCTGCTACAACCTGGACACCTTCCTTGTAGAGCCCGACCGAATTTTCGCCTCCTATTTTCATAACAGCCAACACTCTGATTTTGCAATTATTGAAGGTAATCGCGGCCTATATGATTGTATAAACCTGGAGGGCAAAACAAGTACTGCCGAACTTGCCAAACAACTTGAGCTTCCGGTAATCCTCTGCCTGGATGCAACCAAGACTACCCGCACCATGGCAGCCGTGGTCTCAGGTTGCCAGCAGTTTGATCCCAAGGTAAATATTGCGGCTGTAGTGCTCAATCGGGTCGCCGGTCCAAGACACCGGAAAATCCTGACCGACAGCATAGAAAAATTTTGC
>JALVQM010000341.1 GCA_027025615.1 Desulfobacteraceae bacterium
GCGTATAGTCTACGAAACCCTGCCCCCGGGGCTGGAATTTAAACAAATACTGGCAGGAGGGGCTGTTTTCCGCGGCAATAAACTGAAACTCCGCCCGGATATTTATACTTCGGTCAACCTGAAAACAATGGAAAAACTTGTCCATGCCGGCCATCTTGATCCAGGGAATTATCATCTCTATCTCCACAATCGCCTGACTTTGATGCTGCCATTTGGGAATCCGGCCGGAATCACTTCAGTAAACGATCTGGGTAAAGATGAAATCAGGATATCACAACCGGATCCGGCCAACGAAGATATTGCCTATCATATAATTGAAATGTATCAAGAAGCCGGGGGACCGGAACTGGTGAAAAAAATAATGGAGACCAAGCGGGCCGAAGGCACTACCATTATGACCCTGGTACATCACCGCGAAACACCCCTGCGTATTGCCAAGGCAACCGTTGACGTAGGCCCTGTCTGGGCAACTGAGGTCATCCATGCCACAAAGCATGGTCTGGCATGTGACCGGTTTGACCCGGGACCGCCGCTGGATCAACGCAATAGAATTAACTATTATGTCTGTTGTCTGAAAAATGCGCCCCACCCTGATGCCGCTCAGCGTTTCCTGGATTTCATCTTATCTGAAAAAGCAGCTGAAATATACAGCCGCCACGGTTTCGTTCCTCACCACGCCAAATGATGCTTGTGGCGATGGCCATGCCCTGAAGCATTTGACAGGCAACCCATCTTCGGGCCTGTGGATAAATTTCCAACTCCTGCAGGAGGTCAAACAATGAAAGAAAAACTGCGCGCAATTGTGCAGGCCGCTTTTGTAGCCGATGCATTGGCTCTGGCCGCCCACTGGATCTATGATCCCGCACTGATAAGAGAAAAGTTCGGAACAATCGACCATTATCATGATCCTCTTCCTGATTCATATCATCCTACCAAAAAGGCTGGCCAGTTCACCCATTATGGTGACCAGATGTTACTGCTCCTTGAAAGCTTGTCAAAAGACGGCAAATTTGATTTTCAAAACTTTGCTTTGCGATGGATGAAATTCATGACCGACTACTCCGGCTACAAAGATCATGCAACCAAGGAGACCCTGGCCAACCTGCAAAACGGCGTTGCCCCGAATGAAGCCGGTTCCGACTCACGTGATCTTGCAGGTGCGGCCAGGACGGCTCCTCTATTGTGCATTTTCCATGACAATCCAGAGGCCGGCATCGAAGCTGCAGTCAAGCAGACCGCTCTGACCCACAACAACCCTTTGACCATTGCCGCTGCAGAATTCATTGCCAGAACTGTCTATGCTATACTTGATGGTTACAATCCCCGGAAGGCGATGGAAAATACAATGATGGAAATGAACGAGCCGGAACCGCTTGCCAGCTGGATTAAAGCGGGAATAAAAAGCCGGAATGAAGAAACTTCAAGCACCATCAGCCGCTTTGGTCGTGATTGTGACGTGGAAAGCGCCTTGCCGGCTGTGGCTCACCTTGTTACCAGGCATGGAAACAATCTCAGAACCTGCCTGATGGAAAATGTAATGGCTGGTGGAGATTCAGCAGCCAGAGGCATGGCTGCTGCCATGTTGTTGGGAGCCCATCTTGGCTCAAAGGCCATACCCCAAAATTGGCTGGATGATTTAGAACAAAAAGATCAAATCGAAAAACTGCTTGGCAGCATACTGAAATGAACGACTCATCGGGAATAGACCAAGTTGAACTGGAACGGCTTGTTGCCGACCTGATCGACACATGCTCAACCATGGTTATTGCCACCACCGGTAGCAAGGGACCATGGGCCGCACCTGTATACTATGTCTGGACTGCAGGTTCATTCTGGTTTTTTTCAAGCCCGGAAAGCCGCCACATAAGCCAGGCCCTGGATTCCGGCCAGGCTGCAGCCTCCATCTGGAAGGACTCCGATTCCTGGCGAAAAATACAGGGTCTGCAGATGACCGGAAACATCCGAATGTCAGGCAACCTAAAAGAAAAAACAGAAGTTTCTGTATGTTATCTGGAAAAATTTCCAAAGGCCGCCTCAATACTTAGAGACAAATTGAGGCCAAGGCCCTCTGCCAAGACGAAAAACAGGGTTTTTTTGTATGCTTTTTCACCGCAAAAGTCAGTATACACTAACAATGAGCTGGGATTCGGATTTCGTAAAACCGTAAAAATCCGCTCAACTTCCAGAAAAGCAGATGAACAGGCACACAAAGGCCACCTGGTAAGGGTTGCATACCAAAATTTGCAGGCTAAACCCAGGCTAGGGGTAAGCGCCTGTCTGCTTGGCGAAAATGTTCGCTGGGATGGTAGTAACAAGTATGACTGGTATATCCGCGAAGTGCTTGGAAGCTGTTTCGACCTGATACCGGTCTGCCCGGAAAATGAATGCGGCCTGGGTGTACCCCGCGAACCGGTTCGTCTGGAAGGAAACCCTGAAAATCCAAGACTTGTTGCCAAAAAAACCAGAGTCGATTTTACCGATCGCATGCAGCGCTGGATAGATCTACGCCTGGAAGAATTGGGCTGCCTGGGAATCTCCGGCTTTATTTTCAAAAGCAAGTCGCCAAGCTGTGGTCTTCAAAATGTCAAGGTATTCCAAGGAGATGACATGGTCAACCTGGGAAGAGGGCTTTTCGCTGCTGCCCTGGTAAAAAGGATACCCCGAATACCTGTTGCCGAAGAGAATGATATGAGCGACCCGGGTTGGAAGGCAAACTTTATTGAACTGGCCTTCAATATATCAAAATATTTGTAAATCACCTTCATCTTCTTTGATGACAAGCATGCCGGCCAACAGAAAGCGGCGATCGACAAGCGGATTGCCTTGTCCATCGCCGCAGCGAAACGGTACCTAATGCAAACAACTATGCATTACTTCAGGCTGTTTCTTTCACCTGCAGATTGGACAAACGGGCGTAGGCCACGTCCCGCACTTTGGGATCAGAATCCTTTTCTGCTATCTGGGCCAGCAGCTTGGGATCCTTGATCCGTTTCACAGCCTTTAACCTTACCTCTGGATTTGAATGCTGGTACCTTGGTACGAAAAGATCGGAAAATTTCATGGCAACCTCCTTTCCAGGCATCATATTTATACGCCATTGATGCCTGCATTCGATTTATTGGCACCTGTTTACAGGCACCACTATCAATAGCGGCACAGAAATACCTGCCTGCTGCTTGTTGTCAATCCAAGTTCGAACGATCTCAAAACATGATCGAGACACTGCTGACCAGATATACCCACAAGTCCAAACTTATGGATCAGCGGCTGACAAAATCTGCTGGAATTAAATCGTTTCTCGTGAGCAACCAGCTAACCAGCGTTTCGAATTAATAACAGGTGAGAAAAATCTGATTTTCCTGAAAAGCGGTAGAATCCTCATTAATCCGGAAGTCATATGATTTTGAGTAATAATATTATCATATGTCGGTGGAGTTGTGTCAATTGTTTTTATTAATCACGTTAAGAACAAATAAACAGTCCGGTTTATAGGAGTCACCGGGGGGGTGATTTAATGAAACGGACGCAATGGTTACAGGAGACCCGGATGATGCGATTTGAAGAGGTCTATTTTGGATGGAGTGAGCGTCGATTAACCCAGCGGGAAGCTGCGCGTTTATTAGGGGTCCACGAGCGCACGTTTCGGCGATACATCAACTGCTACCATGAAAACGGTTTGGAGGGTTTGCTGGACAAGCGCTTGAGCCGGGTGTTGCATCGGCGAGCGCCGCCAGATGAAGTCCTGGCTGTTGAGCGCTTTTATCGGCAACGCTAGCGGGGCTGGAACGTCAAGCACGTTTTACAGTTTTTTCCGACGTTTTCATGAAGGTTGTCGCTCCTACAGTTGGGTAATAAACACGCTACAACGCGCCTGACTGGTCCAAGCATCGCAAACGCCGTCAGCAAGCCCCGCTGGTGGGGATGATGCTGCACCAGGGCGGCAGCACCCATCAGTGGGTGGCGGGGTATTACTGGGAGTTGTTTTGCTGCCTGTACACGGATCGGGCCAGCCATTACTGGTTGACACCCGGGGCCAGGGGACGCTGTGAACATGCCTTTAGAAAATACGATAAAAAAAAGAAGATAATTCATTTGTTTTAAAACCGGACAAAT
>JALVQM010000342.1 GCA_027025615.1 Desulfobacteraceae bacterium
ATAAATAACTATGGCGTCGTTTGATTGCTCGAAAAGTTGACGGAACCGCCGTTCGCTTTTTTTGAGTGCGTCATGAGATCGTTTGCGGTCAATGGCAATGGCAATCTGATGGGAAACAGCCGCAAGTACTTGCAGATCTTGGTCGTTATACATTTTTTCGTCTGAATAGCTTTGAACAGCCATAACGCCAATGATCGCATCTTTAACAACCAGAGGCACTCCCATCCAAACCATGGGTACCGGCCCCCAGACACCGTTGTTGGCGGCCCGTTCTTCCAGTTGTTGTTTACGGAGCAGGATTGGTTTACGGCGCATGACCACCAGGCCGGTCAGGGAATTGTTTACATCGAAATCTGTTATGGTTGAAAAATTGTCATCGGTAACATCCACATGGTAAGGGAAAAAAAGAGTCTTTTGTTCAATATCGACAATGGCTATGAAAAAATTTGTTACGTCGAGCACATTGCCCAGGGCCTTGTGGATAAAGCGGTATAGCTCCTCTATATCGGCAGTGGTGTTGACTGCCCAGGAAATATCAAAAAGGGTTTGATTTATTTTCTGGGAGTGCTGCAGGCTGGGAGTTTTCAAAGTTGTTGTGCGGCCGTTTGCCAGAGACTTTTTCGAAAAAGCAGAAATACTATTGGACTTCTCATCCATTGGTTACCGCCTTGGATTGCAATAACCATTGCATATAACAGGACAATGGTGATGATTGTGCATAAAATCCCAGTTTGGGTTGATTTGCCTTCCGATGTAATAAGGGCAGGTTCAAACTCCACCAACTACATTATAAAACCTTGTCACTATACTCCAGTTTTTAATACAAGGGATCGAGATCTATGATCTTTGCTGTCCGGCTGAGTTTAATTTGCGCCAAAATCGTACAGTCAGGCGGCCCTCAAGAATTCTTTTTTTTAAATAGATAGAAATATTTCATTACTTTTTCCACGAACACCTCTGTTTCCCTGATGGGAGGAATGCCTTGATGACGGTCGACAATGCTTGGACCGGCATTATAAGCAGCCAGAGCCAGGGGGATTCTGCCCTGATAGCGGTTAATCAGCAGCTTAAGATAACGGGTGCCGCCCATTATGTTCTGGCGCGGATCAAATGGATTGTCTACCTGGAAAGAAGCCAGGTTTTCAGGCATCAATTGCATCAAACCCAGAGCTCCTTTTTTGGATACCGCCTGGGGGTTGAATTCTGATTCCACCTTGATCAGGGCCTTGATAAGGCTGGCGGCAATGCCATGTTTACGGGCAGCTTCGCGAATCAGGTCTTCCAGTGGGCCCACGATGACAGCGTTTGACGCTTTTTTAGGCTTTTCCTTTATATAAAGTTTATAATCAGAAGATGTTGGCGTATTTGTGAAGTGCAGCACTCCCTGGCTGTCTATATAAAGGTAAATGTCAGCCCGGGCAGAATTGACGGTACCTGTTGCCAAAACTGCCCAAAGCACCATCCAGATAGAAATTCTCATGGCTGATTGTGAAAACGATATCAAGGGTCGCGCCATATCAAGGGTTTTACAAAGTAGTGCTTATTTTAATCACCAACACCATGGGTTTTGCCTATCACTATCGGTCATGTACAGTGCATCTTAAGGAAAATCCTCTGGTTATGCAAGACTCATCTGGTTTGCTAGTCCGTAAGGATCTGATAGGATGTGGTGATTTTGGCAACCCCCCTGACCGTGGCGGCAACAGAGCAGTATTTTTGCTCGGACAGCTCTATTGCCTGTGCCACTGCTTTTTCCGTCAAACCCTCACCTTTCAGGCGGTATTCCAGGTGGATGGTGCGATACGGCCACGGTGGCTGGTCATCCCGTTGGCCATCGGCAATTATTTCCAGATGTTGGAGTTGGAGCCGTTTTTTGGTCAGGATTTCTACAACGTCATAGGCAGTACAGGCTGCAAGTCCCACCAGCAGCATCTCCGATGGACTGACTCCCCGGGGAGGATCGTCTCCGGAAAGGACCACTGAATGGTGCCTGGAATCGGTTCCCACGAATGTTTTATCCTCCAGCCAACTGACACTTATTTGGGGCATTTTAGCTCCTCCCTGATCGAAGATTTCTCATATTGTCAGAAATTTGAGTTGAACTTTGCTTTAAAGGGCTACCTTCCAACCTTGGGAATCCCGGGTATCTACACGCTTGATTTGAGGCCCGGATTGATTGTGATTGATAACCGGAATTCCAAATAATACGAACATCTTGTTGGGTTTTGTTATTACAACACAACATGTAGTGGAAACGCCTTGACACCGGGCAATATTCTCACTATAGACCAGGGCCAACCCGGCAATGAAGATCAGGAAATCAGCAAATCCGGATAATCGTCTGCCATTGACGTTTCCATTCATTGTTTAGCAGATTGCAAAGGAGGATGCATGTCCAATTCTGACACCGACTCCAGTTACCGTTTCAGAATCCAGGATAGTATTATCGGGGCCCAGATGCTGTTCGTTGCTTTTGGAGCCCTGGTGTTGGTTCCGTTGTTAACCGGTTTGGATCCCAATGTAGCCCTGTTTGGTGCCGGTGCCGGCACTCTGATTTTCCAGTTTATCACCAAGCGCATGGTACCGATTTTTCTGGCGTCTTCCTTTGCCTTCATTGCCCCTATAATTTACGGTGTTAAAACCTGGGGAGTTGCCGAAACTCTCTGCGGCCTTGTGGCGGCAGGGTTTTTATACGTGGTTCTGAGTTTACTTATCAAGTGGAAAGGGAAATCAGTTCTCCACAAGCTTTTGCCTGCAGTGGTCGTTGGTCCGGTCATAATGGTTATTGGACTGATCTTGGCCCCGGTTGCCGTGCACATGGCCCTGGGCAAAACAGGCGATGGAGCAGCAGTCCTGGTGGCCCAATCCAAGGCCTTGCCGGTATCTATGATAACTCTGGCGGCCACCGTTGCGATAACAATGCTGGGTCGCGGTATGATCAGGTTGATTCCAATTCTATGTGGGATAATCATTGGATATATTATCTCGTTGGCAATGGGCCTGGTGGATTTTACCCCTGTCCAAAAAGCCGCCTGGTTTGCAATCCCTGATTTCGTTTTTCCCAAATGGAACTTTGAGGCAGTTTTATATATCGTTCCGGTTGCCATTGCACCGGCCATTGAACATTTTGGCGATATTCTAGCGATTAGCAATGTTGTGGGCAAGGATTTTTTGAAAAATCCAGGAATCCACCGCACTTTAATGGGTGACGGTATAGCCACTTCTTTTGCAGCTTTTTTTGGTGCGCCTCCCAATACGACCTATTCCGAAGTAACCGGGGCTGTAACACTTACCAAGGTTTACAATCCCGGTATCATGACCTGGGCGGCCATTTTTGCCATAGCCCTGGCTTTTGTTGCCAAAGTGGGGGCTATTTTGCAGACAATACCGGTGCCTGTAATGGGTGGTATTATGCTTTTGCTGTTCGGCGCTATAACTGTTGTCGGACTCAATACGCTGGTAAGGGCGGGGGAAGACCTGACCCAACCACGCAACCTGACCATCGTGGCCCTGATTTTGGTTTTTGGCATTGGCGGGATGGCTTTTCCCCTGGGCAAATTCACCCTGGGAGGAATCGGACTTGCAGGTATTACCGGGGTGGTGCTGAATTTGGTTCTGCCGCCTGCAAAAAAATGATACGGCCGGCGCTTAGCCGGTCAATTCATAAGTTATAGTAGTAACAACCCTGACTTTTTTGATCCAGGTTGTGTTCCTGTCGCGGTTGGTTATGCTGAAAAGACCCTGATTGGCTCGTCTTATACGACCCAGGTGGCTTTGGGTGTGCCGGGCGAATTTTTCAGCCACCTTACTTGCATTAGCGATGGCTTCCTGGATCATTTCCGGTTTGATGGCGTTAAGATCTGTATATACAAACTCGGCCCGGTTTTCATATTGGTCACCACCAAATACTATTCCGGCTTTGCCCAGTTCGACTAATTTTTTCATGGTTTCCAAAACAAGATTGACCTTTTTTGAAAAAACGGTAACCGAGTTACGGGCGTAGTAACGAAATTTGAGTTTGGAAGTGTCTCCGTAGCCTTGTGCCTGTTTGTCGACTATGGTTGGAGCGGAAACGGTAATTTCTTCATCATTGAAACCGTTGGCCTTCAGAAAAGCAGTTACCTGGAGCAGGTCTTTTCCCATGCCACTGTAAAGGCCGCTTAGCTTATTAGAGGTACGCACAATGGTCATCGGCCAAATTGCCCGGTTGGCTTTTACTTCACGTTCGGCCAGTCCCTTTACCGTTACAGTGCGTACCGGAATGCGAATTTTGCTTAAGCCGTCAGCCAGCAGGTAGCTTGCCACAGTCAAGCCGATGCATATAAAAGCCCCCAGAATCACCGCACTTGCCGGAGATGAATTTTTCATCTTTTACTCCTTTAGGGTATTGCCTGACAACATTCCGTTATCCCTTACGGCCATCGTCACAGGGTTCAATTGATTCTTCAAGACGGCTGTGTTCGGCCGTGGAACTGGTGGTGCAATAGTCCATAGGAACCGTCTTTTTCATGGGTTGCTGGCAACACGTGGGGGTATTGCCATTTTCATTGTCGATTTGTTTGCCGCATTCAGTGCATTGGTATGTTGGAGCCATTATGTTTTCTCCTTTTGTAAATTATCAGCCGACTAGGTGTCTAATACCATAATAGTTGCTATTTGTGGTCCATTAATTGTTAAACGGCTGGCCCGTGGCTGCCGGTATCTAAAATATGGGCCTTTTGCCAGCAATTGCAACCTTTGATCCGTACATATTTGACCAGGCAAACAATTTATTAAACAAAACAACAATAACAGTTCAGTGCCCTGGATGTTAACCGGAGCAGCTTACAGCCATATAACCCATGTTTTACAGGACCGCTTTTGTTCGCTAAAAGCCAGGCTTTTTCATTTGCCGGATTTATTGTATTATGCCCTTGGTATTATTTTCCGGTTGGCGGCCTGGGAAAGTTTGACGGAAGTTATATTGCCATAACCTTAAAACAGAATTCGGGCTCAGCATTGTGTGGATCAGCCTTTTGCCTGTCTCTGTTTTTGACGTTTCCTGTTAATGAGTTGTATGGCCCGGTACAACAGTTTTTCAACAGCCTGCTGAATTTAAAAGGAGAGAAAATGTCAACGTCGATTGCTATCCAGGATCAATATAGGGATCATTCCAGCCATTGTTACGGTTGCGGGAGGCTAAATTCTCATGGCCTGCAGATAAAGAGCTATTGGGAAGGGGAGCATACTGTTTGCCGCTTTCAACCCCAAAGTTTTCATACGGCGGTGCCGGGTTATGTTTACGGTGGATTGATTGCTTCGGTGATAGATTGCCATGCCACCGGAACTGCGGCTGCGGCAGCTTACAAAGCCCAGGGCCGCTCCATGGATACAGATCCTGAGCTGCGTTATGTGACGGCTTCCCTGCATGTCGAATATCTAAGGCCTACCCCCATCGATGTCCCTATGGAAGTTCGCGGTCAGGTTACCGAGCTCAAAGGGCGTAAAGCCGTGGTTGAAGTTACGGTGACGTCTAAGGGCAGAATATGCGCCAGGGGAACCGTGGTAACTGTGCAGGCTCCCGAAGATTGGTTAAAGGACAGGGCAGAATCCACCTAATTGCGCTGGATTTTGGGATTGAGTTCTTCCCGCAGCCAATCGGCAAAAAGATTTATGCCTACTACAAGAAAAATCAAGGCCGCTCCTGGAAAGACGATCATCCACCACATACCGGCATAGATATAGTTTTTGCCAATGGCGATCATCATGCCCAGGGATGGCTCGGTAAGGGGTACACCTACACCCAGAAAGCTTAAAGTGGCTTCCAGCATGATCACCACCGCCAGGTCTATGGCAACCACCACCAGGATAGGTGCCACCGAATTGGGTAAGATATGCTGGAACAGGATTCGCAGATCACCTGCACCACCTGCCTTGGCCGCCATTACATAAGCTTCTTCTTTTACTTCCAAGACACTTCCACGCATGGTGCGGGCGTAGCGAACCCAGTCTGCTATACAGATAGCGGCAATGACTGTGGTCAACCCACTTTCTTTGAAGACACCCAAAAGTAAAATGGCCAAAAGGGTTGTTGAAAAGGAAAAGACCGTGTCAGCCATTCGCATGGTTATAGCGTCCAGCCAGCGGCCGTAGTAACCTGCCAGCAGGCCTAGCAGGACACCAACAATAGAAGAAATGGTTACCACTGAAAAACCCACCACGAGAGAAGTCCGGCAACCATAAATAATCGTACTGAAGATACCCCGGCCCTGGTCGTCTGTCCCGAGTATGAATGGTGCCCGGCCGCCCTCAATCCAGACCGGCGGCAGGAGAAAATCGTTCAAAGACAGTTCTTCGAGATTATAGGGATTCTGGGGACAGATGACCGGCGCCAGCAGGGCTGCCAGGATAAAAACGATTATTATGGCGGCTCCGGCCATTGCCGATGGATCGTTGAGGAAGCTGTCAAGTCTGCGTGATCTGACCTTCATGTCAACTGTACCGGATCTTTGGGTTCAACACGGCGTAAAGGATGTCCACCACCATATTGATGGTTATGATGATGAAAGCCGCCAGCATTATGTAAGTAACTATTACCGGCTGGTCGGTTTCGTATATCGATGTCAGCAAAAGGTTGCCCATTCCGGGCCACTGGAAAATTGTTTCGGTGACAATTGAAAATGCAATCAGTTCCCCAAATTGCAGGCCGGTCACGGTAACCACGGGGATCAACACATTGCGCAAGGCGTGTTTGAAAATTACCTTGGAAGGCGTAAGGCCCTTTGCCCATGCGGTTTTGATATATTCCTCGGCAAGTACCTCCCTCATCCCTGCCCGGGTGAGGCGCAGCAAGACGGCCAACTGGTAACTGGCCAGGGTGGCTGCCGGCAGGACCAAATGTTTCAAACCATCAATAGTAAGAAACCCCGTGCGCCAAAAGCCGAGCTGGACGGTAGCGCCCCTGCCGAATGGCGGCAATATTCCCAGGTAAACGGCAAAAATCATGATCAGCAGGATACCGGTCAAAAAAGTGGGGACTGAAATACCTCCCAGGGAACCGGCCATGACAATACGGTTGTACCAGGTATAGGGTTTGAGTGATACCATTACTCCCAGGGTCAGGCCCACCAGAAAAGAGATGCAAATGGCAGTCGTAGCAAGTTCAAAGGTGGCCGGAAATCTTTCCATTATCAAACCCAGGGCCGGCAGTCGGCTGACATAGGACTTGCCAAAGTTGCCATGCAGGGCGTTCCATAAAAACCGTCCATACTGGATATGAATCGGCTGGTCCAGGCCGAGCATATGCCTGACTTCCTCGATTTCACTTTGGGTGGCATACTTGCCTGCCATTGCCAGAACCGGATCGCCCATGTAGCGGAAGATTATAAAGCAGATCATGGATACGGCCAGTAGAACAACAATGCCCTGGAGCAGGCGGCGCGCGATATAGGTAGCCATTTGGTTTATTGATTTTTAAGGTTAAACGTTCCTGTGCCGGGCTTAAATCCCGGCACAGGAACGGGAGAAATTACTTTGCTATTTCTTTGTAAACCATCCAGCGGTCCGGCCTGGGCTGAAACTTTATCCCCTTGCCTTTTTGAACAGCGTAAAGGTCTTCCTGGTAATGCAGGGGAATCCAGGTGATCTTGTCCACCATGGCCATCTTGTTAAGATCCTGAAGCACCTTTGCGCGCTTGGCAGGATCGACGATTTGGGCGGTGGATTCCAGCAGGCGGTCGATATCAGGATCACTGTAGCGCGTGCCGTTGAATCCTCCATAACCCATTTCCTTGTCCCGGGTGTGGGCAAGCTTGAAGTATGTGCGACCCATGTCGAAAGTTCCGTCGAACCATCCGATCAGGTAAAAATCAAGCTTTCCTTCTACAACTTCCGGGAAAAATATAGCTTTGGGTTTGACGTCAAGTTTGACTTTGATACCTATTTTGGCCAGGTACTTGGCCACAGCTTCGGCTATCTGTTCGTCCTGTACGTAACGATCGTTTGGACCGGTAAGGGTTATGGAAAAACCATCAGCGTAACCGGCTTCGGCCAGCAGCTTGCGGGCAGTCTTGGGATCATAAGACAGGCGTTTGATCTGTTCGTTGTAACCAATGGTTGGCGGGTCCGGTATCTGGGCTGCCGGTGTCGCATGACCTCGCATTATTTTGGCGATAATTTCGTTTTCGTTGATGGCCATGTACATGGCCTTGCGGACCCTGATATCGGCCCAGGGTTTGTCTTTCTCATTTCCCAGGGCCAGAAAAATCGATCGGCGTGCAGGTCGGCTGATGACATGCAGGCGGGGGTTGGTTTTGATGCGGGCAAAAAGTTCCACCGGCACACCGGTCATTAATTCCGTCTGCCCAGAAACCAGGGCCGCAAAACGGGTTGAAGCTTCGGTTATGGGCCGCACCTCGATATCTTTAATCACCGGTGCACCTTCCCAGTAATCTTCATTGGCCGTAAGGCGCAGGTAGGAGCCCTTGACCCATTCGACAAGCTTGTAGGCCCCTGTTCCTATGGGATTGACCATAACATCACCCTGATTCCGGCTTTCGGTGGACTCCTTGTCCATGATGAAAACCTGGTGCATGTTGTTGGCAAACCAGGGAATGGGTTTTTTGGTGCGTATGACTACCGTATAATCATCGATGATTTCAACCTTGTCGATCATTTTGCCGGTATTGATGAATTCGGAGACTTCAGGATTGCTGAGTCTTTCAAAAGAAAATTTTACGTCAGCAGCGTTGAATGGATTGCCGTTATGAAACTTGACGCCTTTGCGCAGGTAAAATTTCCAGGAAAGCTCGTCCGGATGTTCCCAGCGGACGGCCAGGGCAGGTACAAGTTTGCCATTGGGTCCTTTTCTTTGCAACAATCCGTCAAAAAAATTGGCCATGTACGAAAGGTTGGCATCCGAGTCATCTCCATGGGGGTTCATCATCCTGGGAGGTGTATCCACAGCCACCACCAGGGATGTTCCCGCTGCAGCCGTTCCGGCCATGGTGACCAGAAGTGCCGTGACCAGCACCATGTAGCACAGGGTTGTGATTTTTTTCATGATCTTCCTCCTCTATGTTTGTTACACGTTAAGCCGTAAAAAATCGGCCGTTGTAAAACCAGGCTTATCAGTAAAGCCAGCACCGTACCCAGTGATCGGGTTTATGTTCTATTAACCCGGGCATTTGGCGATCACAACCATCTTTGGCCTGTGAGCACCTGGGATGAAAGTGACATCCATGGGGAGGTTCTATCGGACTGGGTACATCACCCTGGAGAATTGTACGATAGCGTTTTTTGTTTGGGTCAGGGATCGGGATCGCTGACAGCAAGGCTTGGGTGTAAGGATGCAGGGGATTGTTGTAAACTTGGTGATAAAGACCGGATTCGACGATTTTTCCCAGATACATTACCGCAACCCGGTCACACATGTATTCAATAACAGCCAAGTCATGAGCAATGATAATATAAGAAAGGTCGAATTCAGTCTGCAGGTCTATCAGCAGGTTTATGATCTGGGCCTGAATCGAAACATCCAGAGCTGAAACAGGCTCATCGCCCACAATGATTTTTGGATTAAGGGCCAGAGCCCGGGCAATACCCACCCTTTGACGTTGGCCTCCCGAAAATTCATGGGGGTAGCGTCGTCCATGTTCCGGTGAAAGTCCGACCTTTTCAAGAATGAAAGCTATCCATTCCCGGCGTTGGGAGCCATTGTAAAGACCATGAACCCGCAGGGGGTCGGCAAGGATGTCATTTACCGTCATCCGAGGATTAAGGGATGAATAAGGGTCCTGGAAAATAATTTGCAGTTCCTTGCGCAAAGGCCGCATCTGGCTGCGGGTCATCCGGGTTATGTTCTTGCCGTTATAAACGATTTGGCCGCCGGTGGGATCGATCAACCGCAGGATACCCAGACCGGTAGTGGTTTTTCCGCAACCGGACTCTCCAACTATACCCAGGGTTTCTCCCTTTGCCAGGCTGAATGATACACCATCGACAGCGTACACCCATCCCACGGTGCGGGAAAACAAGCCTTTCGTAATTGGAAAATGGATTTTAAGGTCATCCACTGTTAACAGGGGTTGCACTTGCTTCTCCTTGACCTGGGTACAACCAGCAGCGCACCAACCGCTGCCTGCCGACAGGGACAAGTTGGGGAACCTGTTTGCGACAGATATCCATGGCCTGCGGGCACCGGGGGGCGAAACTGCAGCCGGGCGGCAGGTCCAGCAATCCAGGTACCATTCCTTTGATTTCCCTCAGCTTCCGGTTTTGACCGGGCTCCCGGGAGCCCAATCGAGGTATAGATTCCAGCAGCCCGATGGTATAGGGATGCTTTGGAACGTCGAACAAGTCGCCGGTAAAAGCCTCTTCTACCACTTTACCAGCGTACATGACAACAACCCTTTGGGCGATTTCAGCAATTACACCCAAATCGTGGGTAATCATCATAATGGCAGTCTGGTATTCCTGTTTGAGCTGAAGCATCAGGTCCAGGATCTGGGCCTGGACAGTTACATCCAGGGCCGTTGTAGGTTCATCGGCGATCAGGATTTCCGGATTACAGGCCAGGGCCATGGCAATCATGGCCCTCTGACGCATTCCGCCGGATAGTTGATGAGGATATGCCTGGGCTCGCTTGGCTGGTTCAGGGATCTGGACCCGTGACAGCATTTCGATGGCTCTTTCCAGGCTTTCCTTTTTCCCAAGGCCCATGTGCTGGCGAAACATTTCAGAAATTTGATCACCAATGGTAAAAACCGGATTAAGAGAAGTCATGGGTTCCTGGAATATCATTGCTATCCGGTTGCCCCTGACGGACCTGATTTTATCTGCCGGCATGCTGGTTAGGTCGGTGTCATCGAAGATAATGCTGCCCTCGACAATTTTACCCGGCGGTTCGGGTATCAGGCGCATCACCGACTGGGCCGTTACACTTTTGCCGCAGCCGGACTCTCCAACCACGCCCACCACTTCTGCCTGGTCCAGATGCAGGGAGACATCGTCAACGGCTTTGGCAACACCTTCAAAAAGGTAGAAATATGTTTTCAGCCTTTTGATTTGCAGCAGAGGTTTAACCGGTTGCGTTTCGGCCGGAGTAGAGTCCATGTTGAAAGATTTGTCAGATATCATTTGCCAGTGTTAAGCCAAGTTGTTGAAACAGGTCAATCATTTTTTTGCACAATATGTTAGAAACCACCAAACAGCTTGACATGTTGCAGGATATTAATTATCGTGCGATGTTACTATTTATAGAAACGCTGTCATGAAATCTTTTTACAGCGCACAAGCTTTGACTATTTTGTTGCTTATATCAAAAATATCTCAGAATCAGGTTCGGAGGCATATAGATGAATTTTATACCAAGTGGTGATAGTATTGACGAGCTGGCCGCAGTCCAGCAAGCAGGATTACGCTGGACCGTACGTCATGCCTATGAAAATTCGACTTTTTACCGCCGGCTTTTTGATGATAACAGGATTGTTCCTGGAGATATTCGCGGCCTTGAAGATCTCCAGCACCTGCCTCTGACCGACAAGCAGGATTTACAGTCTGGTTACCCTTTTCCCCTGCGCAGTGCCGAGTACAAGGACCTTGTTCGCATTCACGCCTCTTCCGGGACCACCGGAAAACGCAAGGTGCTGTGCTATACTGCAAAAGATGTCAACGACTGGGCTGATCTGTTTGCCCGCTGTTATGAATTAGCCGGTTTGACCCCCCTTGACCGGGTTCAGATTGCAGTTGGTTATGGCCTGTGGACGGCCGGTGCAGGATTTCAAGCCGGTTGCGAGCGTTTTGGGGCACTAGCTGTGCCGGTTGGCCCGGCCAATGCCGACATGCATTGTGAACTGATGGTCGATATGGGAACCACGGTATTTTGCTCAACCGCTTCCATGGCCTTACTGATGGCCGAGGAAATCGATCGCCGTGGTTTGCGGTCGAAGATAAAGATTCAAAAAATCATAATGGGCGCTGAGCGTTGCTCAGATGCCATGCGCCGGCGTATTGGTGAACTGATGGGGGTCGAGCACATCCATGATATTTACGGTATGACTGAACTTTACGGTCCTGGTACAGG
>JALVQM010000343.1 GCA_027025615.1 Desulfobacteraceae bacterium
GCATACAGGTATTGCCCCTCAGGACGATTCCGGCAATACAAACAACATGTTCTGGGGCGGCCAGGATGTGGATCCATCCAGAGGGAAAGGAGATCTTTACTCAGAGGCGAGCATTGTGATAGCCAACCAGGTATGGCTGCAAAGAGTTCTTACACAGGAAGAGATTCAAAATTATGACGGACACCTCGATACAAATAATGCTGTTTTCTTCTCTTCCGAAATAAGCAACTCATCTGTCACTGATGCTTCCGGCAACGGACACGACGGTACAAACGGCAACACACCGGAATACATCTTACAAACTCAACAATCATCACAATTCAACAATCCTGTTTACATTAACGATAATGTAAATTTATCCCATAACATCCGCATTACAGGAGATCTAGCCAATCAATCATCAAGCGGAATGACAGTTGTTGCTCCGGTTTCAGCAAACAGCACAGGATTTGGAGCTGCTTTGTATGTTGCAAGTGACGGAACACTGCAAGAGGCTGATGCAGATGATGTGGCGAAAATGCCATGTGTTGCTCTTGCCCTGGAGGCAGGAACAGGTGATAAAGAGATATTGTTACATGGATTAATCAAGGATGAAAATTGGGCATGGACAACGGGAGGTTTCGTTTATGTATCGCCTACTACAGGAGAGATCACCCAGACCAAACCTTCGGCATCAGGACAGCAGGTCCAAATATTAGGCATTGCCGTTTCTCCTGACATGATCTATTTCACGCCTAACCTGATGTTAATTGAAATACAATGATCAGTTCATTGAAAGGTATTTTAGCAGTTGGACTATATATATTATTGACAGTCACAGTTTCTAGTCAAAATATAGTTAAGATTGGCGGGGTTGATGACCCCGTAAGGGTAGGTGGAGTAACAATTGATTCCATAAAGTCCGTTCAATCTGTCAATGTAGTTCCTCCCCTGCCCCAAATTGGTGATTACAGATACGGAGGCGTGGTGTTCTATATTGATGATACCGGAAAGCATGGATTAGTTTGTGCAATCGAAGATCTACCTAATGCTACCTGGGGTTGTGCAGGAACAGAAATATCCGGAGCCGACGGAAGAGCAATTGGCACAGGTTACCAAAACACACAGGATATCCTTGCAGGCTGTACAGAGCTCTCAGCTGCCCGACGTTGCCACCTGAGTAAATTAAACGGATATCACGACTGGTTCTTACCTTCAATAGATGAATTGCATGCTATGTATCTTAACAAAGATGTCATAGACGTAACAGCTGTTGCTCATGGAGGGAGTACTTTCGGAGGCCGTTACTGGAGTTCTACCGAATATCATATATCACCTGGCACATATGTATGGGAACAGACCTTTGAAGCAGACGCACCTCCACCTAATCGTTTTCAAAAATACCTTTCTGCCTTTATCCGTGCTGTTCGGGCTTTTTAACTATTTAATCGTATAACGGAATAATCTAAAATAAAACAAAGTAAAAATAAACAGCAATATTTTAAAACAACTTAACTAATAACAAACATTAATGTCCTTAATCATTGAAAAAACAAAGTGCCGATTTCTAATCATCATGCTCATTTTGTCATCGGTGTTAATGGTTTTTCTGAATTTTTATATCGCATACGGGGCAATACAATATCTGAAAAAGCCGGACCTGGGAATGGGATTAATTGTCATTGTCTTTAGTGTTTTTGGCGCCTATATGTTTGCTATTCCTGCTACTGTTTTTACAATCCTTTCTGTAAAATGGGTACGCAATGACAAGAAAAACAAATTCATTGTTCCCGTATTTCTCGGCATTGCCGGAACACTGGCAGGGTTTATTTTGTCAAACAGTTTCGATTACTGGATGTTTATTGTTGCATTTAGTATGCTTTTGCTTTTCTCGTTTTTTATGTGCGACAGGGAAAGCCGGCCCATACTGAACGTTGACAGGACAAAACCCCGGCCCGTGGCAGAAAACACAATCAACAGTACATTTAAAAAAGTAAAAGCGATTCAAATTGCCGGGTTGATATTGATGTTGCCTGTCGCTGCAGGCGTATATATCAGCCCCGACATCCAAATGTTAATAAAAGTGGGCATCCTGTTGGTTTTGGGTCTGCATGTTTGGGTTACAATTGCATTTCTTAAAAAGAACAGGTTGGCGCTTAAAGCAAAACAGATTGAAAGTTTTGTTTTTCTTGGAATAACCGTTTTAACATTTTTAGCATTTTTAATTAATAATGGTATTTCATTTTCGAGCGATTCGCTGGCAATCCTTTTTTTCTTTATCCTGCTGATTGCATTAATTGTTTATTTGATATTAAGCTATAAAAGACTAAAACAATCGAGCCTGTTCAAATTTCAGTCTGATACAGGCCCTGTTGTTTCACCTAACGATAGTGATTTGTAAAACAATTTATAGAAATAAAAAACACTTTGTTTAACCTTTAAAATAAAATGAAAATGAAAAAAGTAACATTAGCACTATTTGTGATTGCAGTTGCCGTTTTTACGGCTTGTAACCAAGGTGGGAAAAAAGAAAGTAAGTCGAATGACGAAAAAAAGGCTATTGCCAAAGAACAACCAAGCGCCCCCCAGGGACTATCGGGCGATTATGTTTGTACAGAACATTGGAACAAAGACCTGATAGGTAAAATCAAGATTTCATTTGATAAGGATTCTGTAGATTTCCCCGGAATTGCAAAAACAACCTATCGCATAAAGGGAGACAGCCTTTTTATCGATATGCACAGGTACGAAATGGGTTTTATAATTGATGGTAATACACTAACAACATCCGGTCCTGCAGGAAAAGTATCTTACCAAAAAAAATAAACTAAAAAAACATTATGGAAAATCAAACTGAAACAAAACAAGGATTCGATCTTAAAACGTTTATTGAGGACTCAAAAGCTGTCCTTTTAGATCCCAAAGATTATTTTGGCCACATGAGCATAAGCGGCGGATATGGCGAACCTGTCATCAAGGTACTTATTTACGGCGCTATAATGGGGATAATCAACTACATCTGGTTCTTAACAGGGCTGGGCATAGCATCCGGGACATCATGGTTTGGTAGCGGGATAGGGTTTATGGCCCTTTTCAGCACGATAATCTTTTCTATTATCGGTCTTTTTATCGGTGGTGTTATACTACTTGTCATTTCAGCGATACTTGGCGGCAATACCGATTACGAAGCGAATGTAAGGGTTGTGGCCGCCTTAATGGTCATTAGTATTGTACATTCACTATTCGGTTTTGTTGACAGTATCAACCTTTACCTTTCAGCTATTGTTAGTATCGCAATATCGTTATGGGGCCTGTATATCTCATATCAGGCATTGACCCTGACTCTGAAAGCAGGGGAAAAAGGTTCAAAAATATTGATGATAATACTTGCCGTTATTATTGTGATAACATCATTTACCGGCATAGCCGCAAAGAAGGCCCTGCAAGCGCTGGGAGACAATTATAAAATGGAAAATATGTCATCAGAGGAACAACAGGAGGCTGCATTGAAAATGGTAGAAAAAATGACCGGGGGCGAAGTAAAGGCCAAAGACATGCAGAAGGTGATTGAAGAAAGCAAGAAAACTGAAAAGGAAGAAGAAGAAAAAGAAGAAGCCCAAAGCAGCAAGTCCGATTTTGTTAAACCAGATGCTTTCCCTGAAGAAACTTTTGCGGAGTTAACAGAAGTCCTCTCCAACAACTCAAAGCTTGATGAAACAAAGATAAACAAGACCTTGCAGTTGTTTGATGACATAAATGGTAAAGCCGGATTAGAAGGTCTGGGCGAAGAGGCAAAAAAGGCAAAGATAGACAGCATAGCAAAACAATATGATTTTGCGAGCCTTGATGATGCCATAACCGGCACAATACAACCTGCCTTGTTAAGCGCCACTTTTTTAACCCTTATTTCAAAAACAGAAGGCAAAACAGGCAGCGAGGAGATGTTGAAGGCTTTTTTGTCACAAAACCCGATTTCCTTACAAGACCTGAAATTTACTTATGACAATTGGGACAAGGTTATGTTACTGCAGGATAAAACAATAAAATAATCAATTGATTTGAGAAAACAATTTTATTATTTCAAGGAAGGAGCAGAAAGATGTCGATTCTTG
>JALVQM010000344.1 GCA_027025615.1 Desulfobacteraceae bacterium
TACCTTTGCGCCAAATACCGCAACTTCCTGGCCAAGGAAGAAAATCGTAAATATACTTTCCGGTTCATCGGAATGGACAAAATGGGACACTATGGGAAAATTCGCACCATTGAATCCCAGACCTACGAAGATCCCATGATCCTGGCCATGAACCTGTTCGACGACCCGGATGAAAATCGGAAGTTTTTCGCCGAAAAAGTAGGCTTTGACGATGCCGCCATAGAAAAGCTGTGGGAAAATTATCGTCCCCTGGGAGCATGCTCGGGCTATATTTGGAACGATATTCGCAACCATACCGGCGGCGATCTAAACAAAATGCTTGAATTTGTTGAAATAATTCCAGTTCCCCTGACTGAAAGCCTGGGAACCATTACCGGCAAATACCCGGCCAAGGACAAGATAACATCTTCGGCTGTGGACCTGTTAGGTGAAGAATCGATCCAGCGGCTTTTGCATATCACCGACACAAACAACCCTTACCGCTTCGACTTGCGTCGGGGTGCCCTGGCCCGGGTGGCCGGTGGCGGCATTCATTTCAGCGACGAAATTTACAAAAACAAAAAAGACCTGGTTCAAGTTTACCTGGGAGTCATCCAGAACAGAACCATCGAAATCGACGGTTTTAAATGGCCCATAGACACCCTTATCGTTGCGACAAGTAACAACAGTGAATTCAACCGCTTCCTGGCTGAAAAAGAAGAAGCCCCCATTGTCGACCGCTGCCGGATCTGTTATGTTTCCCACAACACCAATTACAAGCTTCAAAAAATTCTTACCAACTACACTATCGGCAATGAAGCCCGCACCACTCTGACAAGAGAAAATCTCCATCAGGATCCTAACCTTAACTACGCAGCCTCGGTTGCCGTCGTCCTGACCAGACTTCCACGATCGGAGAAACTAACCCCCATCGAAACAATGAAACTCGCTGCCGGCGAGGTTGCCGGTGAAAAGAGCATCAAAACTCTGGCCGAGGTAATCGACACTCTTAACCAAAATCCTGACATTACCAAAAGATTCGGACAAAAAGGCCTCGGCCAGCGCAACCTGGGCCGGGCTATACAACTTTTGATTGAAAGCTCGGAGACCAACGAAGGCCGTTGCATGTTTGCCTATGACATATTCAAAGCCCTGGAAAGAATCATTCTCGATTACGTTGTTGAAGCCAACGACCGGGCCAAATACCTCGAAGACATTAAATTGGCTAAAAGTCTTTACCGGGAAAGAATCATGACAGAAATGTTCAACGCCTACATGGATGAACCTTTGGCCATTCGTAAGGACGTCATGAATTACGTCAACATGATCATCGGTATAGACGCTGAAAACCTCGGTTCGGACAAAATGTGGAAATACAAGGATCCGCAGACAGGTGAAATGAAGGCTCTCAAAATCGATGAACGTTTCGTCAACAGTGTCGAGGAAAGGCTGGGCCTTAAAACAGCCGAACAAAGGGAAACCTTCCGGACCGCCATCCGTAAAATTTACGGCCAGAAGATAAGCCTGGACCCGAATTACGATTTTATGGACAACCTGGAGCTGGTCAAAGCTGTAACAGATGTTCGTCTCAAATCGGATATTGCCGGTGCCGGAAGCCTGATTGGAGCTTTAGCCAACCGGACCAACGAGGAAAACCAGAAACTCTATGACCGGATGATCGACACAATGCTCAACAAGCTGGGATATTGTCAGACCTGCGCCCAGAAAACCATCGAATACTTCTGTACCCAGGAAGATGAAAACTAGGCTGCCGCTCCGGTCCAAAAAATTAGGATACCAGCGCCATGAGCAAAAAGGAAAAGACATATCCGGATAACACCGGCGGCCCCCGGGCCCCGGCACTACCCTACCTGCCGAGCATCTATGATTTTCAGGATTTGAAGGTTCTCCAGGCAATTGCTGATCCCCAACGATCCTATACCAGCCAGATCCGTTCCATTGATGAACTGCTGGCCCGAGACAAGCAAAGGGAAAAGGACGGATTCCCGCGAAAAATCAGGATCGGGCGCATGGTGAAACCCGGCCGGGGAACCAAGGGCAAAGTAGTGGTAGTACCAAGTACGGTAGAAGAAAAATTCATCCATGATCCTTCCTTCAGCGACCCACAGGAAGGTCAGGACGCAGGCGGTTCGGGAGATGGTGAAGAAGGCGAAGTAATTGGAGAACAACCTGTCCGTGAAGAGGGAGAAGGCTCCGGGGCTGGTCCGGGTGAAGGAGAAGGCGGCCAGCACGAAATGGAATCATCAGCCTATGACCTGGGCAGAATTTTGACAGAACAGTTCGAACTGCCCAATCTTAAAGACAAGGGGAAAAAGCGCTCCCTTACCCGCTACACATATGATCTCACCGACCGTAATCGTGGATTCGGACAGGTCCTGGATAAAAAAGCCACCATCCGCAAGGTGGTAGAAACAAATATCCATTTGGGCCGGGTAGCCCAAAGTCAGCCCGTGGACCCGACCGAACTGCTCATATCACCGACGGACATGATATACCGCATCCTTTCCCGGGAAAAAGATTTCGAGTCCCAGGCCCTGGTTTTTTTCCTGCGTGATTATTCCGGCTCCATGGCGGGCAAGACAACAGAGCTGATCGTCTCCCAACATGTTCTCATTTACAGTTGGCTGCTTTACCAGTATGCCAACCAGGTTGAGTCACGTTTCATTCTCCACGATACAACCGCCAAGGAAGTGGAAGATTTTTATACATATTACAATTCAAAAGTGGCCGGGGGCACCCAGGTTGCAGCCGCTTATCAACTGGTAAACGAAATTGTTCATACCGAGAGCCTGGACCGCGACTACAATATTTACGTGTTTCACGGTACAGATGGAGATGATTGGGAAACCGACGGCAAGACCGCCATTGCTGAGTTGAAAACCATGTTGACCTACGCCAGCAGGGTAGGAATCACAGTGGCGCGCCATGCAGCAGGCGTCCATGGCCAGACAGAAGTTGAAAAGTATATATCCGCTTCCGGCCTGCTCGACGCTCATCCGTCACTGATCCGTATGGACGTCATGGATGAAGATGCCGATGAAGCCCGTTTAATTGAAGGGATCAAGGCCCTGATCTCAGAGTAGAAGCCGGTCTCCTCCGGCCAGGAGTCGTCACATGGAACTGATTGACCAGCACAGCAAAAAGATAATGGAAGGCTGCAAAGAACGGGCCCGCGATGCAGGTTTGACATTTGAAGACGAAACCCTGGAATACATAGTGACCAACCGGGATCTGGTAGAACTGTCTCCCAAAATCATGATCCCTACCCTTTACGATTACTGGGTTCATGATGTGGAAGTCCTCAAAGGTCGCGGCAAGTACGAACTTTACCCTTCCAATCCCTATGAAACCGTGATCAACACCAGGCCGGCCATATCATTTTACAATGACAACAACCCTGATTGGCTGAACGTAATGATCTTCTACCATGTTCTGGGGCATATCGATTTTTTTCAGAACAATATCTACTTTCGGCATACATGGGATTACGATTTCACAGGAGAAGCCCTGTCGGACAAGCGTATTATCGCCAAGCTGCGACGGGAACACGGCCGCTGGGTTGACTACGTCATAGAGTTTGCCCGCGGCATTGACAACCTGGTAGGATACCATCGCCAAATAAACGATATTTACAACAGTAACATTCCTAAATATTCAGATCGAATAAACTACTTCTTCGACGTATTCCTGCAATCAGAAAAACACGTAAAAACAAGTCAATATATTAAGGAAATCGAACGCTACAATGAATGCTGTCGCCAGGAGAAAGGCGACCTGGGAGAAAAAACCTTTCTGGCCGAAGTAGATCGACGCTTTCCAGAGTTCAACGCCCTGTTTGCAAAACATATCGAAACCCGCAAGAGTCCACCCCATGATTTGTTGCAGTTCCTGATGGAGCAATCACCCAAGCTTAATAAAGAAACCAACAACTGGATGAAAATCATAGTCCAGGTGGTCAGGAAAACTTCGATGTTTTTCCAGCCCCAGATCAGGACCAAAATCATGAACGAAGGCTGGGCGTCTTACTGGCACGAAACCTTGTTTTTGCAGGATGACCGTATCAAGGGCCACGAGGTGGATTTTGCCCGGGTCAATGCCGGGGTCACAGCCATGCCCAGGGTTGGCTTGAACCCCTATGCACTGGGCATGCGACTGTTTTATTTCCTGGAAGAATTGGCTGACAAGGGCAAGCTGTCCTGGGATTACCAGCGCATTGCGGATAGTTACAAGCGTAAAAATTACGATGCAAAGATTGGCGCCGGGAAACGTTTTATTTTCGAAGTACGTGAAAATTTTTGTGATTTTACTTTTATTAACCGCTTTGTTGACCAGGAATTCATCGATCGCAACAAGCTTTTTGTAGCCGGCCGGCGCCTGAATGAGAGCAAAATGGTCTGGGAATATTATGTCAAAAGCCGAAACGTTGAAAATTATCGACAGATGTTGAACGACGCCCTTTATCATCCGCCCCATATTACCATTGATGCGGACAAGACCAAAAACGGCACACTTTACCTTGTGCATCATTTCGAGGGCAAACCGTTGCTCCAGGAATTCATTCCCAACACCATGCTGGGTGTTGAATTTTTGTGGGGTGGGACAGTTCAGCTCGAAACCAGTGAACCTGTGGCCAATCCCAAATTCCTCCCCCCGGGGAAGCCTGGACAGACCGGGGCCGGGAACGGAAAACCAAAACCGGAAATCAAATGGAGAAGGGTTTTGTATACAATGAAAGACCGCAAATTGGCCAAACGCCCCTTATAAACACCAGGAGACGTATGCCAAGACCAACCTCAATGACAAAATTCCCGGCAATGCCCGGGTGTAAAAATAACTACGAGGATTAAAGACTATGCAGGAAATCAACCCCATCACCACCGCCCTGGCCCGCCTGAAGCACTGTAAAGCTGTCCTGGGTCAATTGGAACCCATCGACTTCGAGGATTTCCTGAAAATCACCACCAGCCATCCTGAAATTGTTATTCGTAATGTCTTCCAGCTATTCCATGATATGATCCAGACTTATGTCGGGGAAGGTGTCGATGAATATCCTGATGACCCGGAATCAATAAGGTATGTAGATTATGATTTCAGCAAACTGACGGTGGAAGGCACTGATCATCCCTTTTTTGCCGACCGGATCTTTGCCAACCGTCTGGTCAAACAAGCTGAAGCCATGCGGCGCGGCGCCCAGCAAAACAAAATTTACATCTTTGACGGACCCCATGGCTGCGGCAAAAGCACCTTCCTTAATAACCTGCTGTTAAAATTCGAACAATTCGCCAACACCGAACAGGGACGCTGTTACGAAACCATTTGGCGAATCGACACGAATCTTTTCGCAAATCGTCAACCTGATGCAACTATTTCCATCCTGGCCAAGTTGCTCCAGCTGCAAAGAGAACCGAACCACGAACAATTCGAGCGAATCAAGTCACGAGCCCTGGCCAACCGTTCCGGTAACATCCTGGAAGTACCCTGTCCCAGCCACGACAACCCCCTGCTTATCATCCCCAAGGAGTACCGACGCGAGTTTTTTGACGATCTTTTCAAAAACGACGCCTTCAAGTATTCACTTTTCACCGACAAGGAATACCAATGGCTGTTTCAAAATGAGCCCTGTACTATCTGCTGCTGCATGTACGAAAGCTTGCTTTGCCACCTCAAGGATCCGCTCAAGGTATTTAAAATGCTCTATGCCCGGCCATACCAGTTCAATCGGCGGCTGGGGCTGGGAATCAGTGTTTTTAATCCCGGCGACAGACCTGTAAAGCAGGTCGCCCATACAAATCAAATGCTTCAAAAGCGTCTTGACAAAATATTCGGAGACAGTAATCAAGTCCGCTACATTTACTCACGTTATGCAAAAACAAACAACGGAATTTACGCCCTGATGGACATCAAGTCGCACAACATTGAAAGACTGATTGAGCTGCATAATATCGTCAGCGAAGGAGTTCACAAGATCGAAGAGATAGAAGAAAATGTTAATTCACTATTCATTGCCCTGATGAATCCGGAAGACAAGAAAAACATTCAAAACATTCAATCCTTCTCGGATCGTATAAATTACATCAATATCTCATATGTACTGGACCTTAACACCGAAGTTGAAATATATCGTAATATTTTCGGAAAACACATTGACGATGCTTTCCTGCCGAGGGTGCTGCATAACTTTGCCAGGGTTATTATCTCTTCCCGCTTGAGTCTGCGTTCAGAAGCACTGCTTGAATGGATCGGCGATCCCGGCAAATACAAGCTATACTGCGACCGTAACCTGCAGCTTCTCAAGATGGAAATATACACAGGCCACATACCGCCCTGGCTTACGGAACACGACCGTAAAAGGCTCACTGCCAAGCGCAGGAGACATATTATCGGTGAATCTGAAAAAGAAGGCAAACATGGAATTTCCGGCAGGGATTCGATACAGATATTCAATGAGTTTTATTCGACTTATGCAAAGACCAACGGCCTTATCGACATGGCAAAATTGATCAAGTTTTTCAAATCCAAAAAAGAGTTGAGAGCCACAATACCTGAAGGATTCCTTAAATCACTGCAACAGATGTACGACTATTCAGTACTTCAAGAAGTAAAAGAGGCTCTTTACTATTACAATGAAGCCCAGATTGCGCGGGATATCCAGAATTACATTTTCGCTGTAAATTTTGAAATCGGAGAGTCGCAAAAATGTCCTTACACCGGAGACAAGATTGACATTACCGAAGACCTCCTGGTAGCGTGTGAAAATCGTATCCTGGGAAGTAACTCAACCCGGGCTGAACGTCACAGCTTCCGCAAAGACATTCAGCGCACATACACTTCCAGAACCCTTACCCAGGAAATAGGCCTGGAAGGCAAGGAACTTACTGAAACCGAGTTGTTTAAAGACTTGCGGGACCGCTATATCTACCATATCAAAAAAGCCGTATTGGATCCCTTTCTGGAAAACGAAAATTTTCGTCGGGCCATCAAAGACTATGGTGAGGAGGATTTCAAGACTTATGACAAGAAAATTCGCGACGACGTATCATACCTGATGACAAACCTGATAGAAAAACTAAGATATACTCCCCAGGGGGCCAAGGCAGTTTGTATTTACGTCATCGATAATGACCTGGCCCGCAAATTCAAAGAATAAAACGGTTCGAAAAAATCTCCATCAGGGATTCTTATCCTATGGCTTATTTCTTCAGAGACAACAAAACAAAAATGACCATACCGAGCAGCGGAACCGAATCTGACAGAACCAATCCTGGCATGAATTTCAATTTATATAACCTGGAATTCAATGGATCACATCGCGAACTTGAAAAACCATTTTCCAAATTTTACTTCCAGATCAGCATCTTTCAGGTCCGTCTGGCTATATTTTCAGCTATCATCCTTTGCAGTGTGTACGGAATTTATGACTACTGGTCCGGCGCAGCCCAGAATACCGTAATCTGGATCGCCCGTTTTGTAGTCATGATTCCAGCCTGCGTGGTTGTCTTTGCATTGTCTTTCAACAAAAAGTTTAAGCATTGGATGCAGCCCATTCTTTCAACAGGCATCCTTGTGGCAGGAGCAGCCATGATCTCAATGATTGTGGCCGCACCTACAAATTTACGTTTTGCCTACCTGGCCGGATTCGTCCAAATAGTATTCTATACATGCACCCTGCTCAGAATCCGCTTTATCTGGGCTGCCTCTGTAACATGGATGCTTGTTTTGCTTTACACGGCAATGGATATATGGACCATCAAGTCCGAGCCATCACTATTGCTGGCAAACTTGTTTTTTCTGACTGGAACCGCCTTGATGGGAATGATGGCAAGTTACGCCATAGAGTACTACACCCGCCGCGAATTTTTCCTCCTTCACCAGTTGAAACTGAAAAGTAATCAACTGTCTGCCGCCAACCAGCATCTTGAACAGCGGGTCAACCAGCGCACCAAAGACCTGGCAAGGTTGAACGCCTCTTTGAAGGTTCAGATCGGCAAACAAAAAGCCGCTGAAAAAGCCCTGCTCAAAAGCAAAGAACGTTACCGACAAATAGTTGACAATGTAACTGATTATCTATGTGTTCACAACTTTGACGGATTGATCCTCGAAGCCAACCGCCAGTTCAGGGACAAGCTCGGCTATGGACCTGACGATGGAGGTGGTCTGCGCTTATTCGATTTCGTAGAATCAAAGTATTACAACGATATTAAAAATTATCTCAATGAAATTAGACATAACCGCCAGGCTCACGGATTATTGACGCTAAAAACCCGCGACGGAAAAAAACGGCTCGTTGAATACAGCAGCCAGGTCGCCCTGGACGAAAATGAAAACCTGCTTGTATTTGGTTCGGGGCGCGATATTACCGAACGCTGGAAAGCAGAAAAGGCATTAACAGCAAGCCAGCAACAATTCCAGAGCATTTTCGAATCAACACCGGCCGGAATAGTAATCCTTGACACAACCGACAACCGGATTATCAATGCCAACCCTGCAGCCGCCTCAATGATTGGACTTCCGGTTGAGCGCATTATCGGACAACACCTGGACCGGTACATTTACAACCAGACTACCCATAACCTGGGAAATCATAAGCGACAAGAAGCCATTCTAAAGGCAAAAAACAACAAACGGCTCCCTATTTTAAGAAATGAACACACTTTCACCTTTATGGGCAAACCCCACATAGTAGTCAGTTTCCTGGATATAAGCAGTATCAAGGCCGCCGAAACCGCCAAACGTCAAGCCGAGATGCGTCTGGCCCAAGCCCAGAATCTGCAAGCACTTGGCACTTTGGCCGGTGGTATCGCCCATGATTTCAATAATATACTATATGGAATGCTCGGCTTCACCGAGCTGGCTCTGGATGATGCCCCCCCTGATTCTTCCCAGGAAGCAAACCTTCAGGAAGTATTGGCCGGAGGAAAAAGAGCCAAGGACCTGATAGCCCAGATCCTGGCATTCAGCCGCCAATCCAAAGCCGAGAAAAAACCCCTCAACCTGGTGCCTTTGATCAAGGAAGTATCCAAGCTTGTGCGGGCCAGCCTGCCTGCCACCATAAGAATCGAAACTGCGATCGAAGACTGCCTGGATTCCGTAATGGCCAATGCCTCCCAGATCCATCAAGTTATTCTTAACCTGTGTACAAATGCGGGCCATGCCATCCAGAACGAGTCAGGCACCATCAAAATAACTGCAAAAAATGTGACCCTGGCAGCCGGCCGAACGACCAGTCATGGTATCCTGCAGGCCGGACGCTATGTCAATATCGCGGTCAGTGATGATGGGTGTGGAATGTCACCTAATGTTCTGAGACGAATTTTTGAACCATTTTTTTCGACAAAGGAACAGGGCAAGGGAACCGGGATGGGACTGGCTGTGGTCCACGGTATTGTCAAAGGCCATGGCGGAATGGTAGATGTTCAATCTGAGCCGGGCTGGGGTACAACTTTCAAAATCTACCTGCCGGCCCTGATGATAAGTAATACTAAAGATCATGACTATGAAAAAGAACTGCCTCGTGGTTCTGAAACCATCCTTTTCGTCGATGATGAAAGGCCACTGCGAACCATGGTCGCCAACACCCTTGGAAAACTTGGTTATACCGTAAAAATCTGCAAAAATGGAGAGCAAGCCTGGAAGATATTCAAACAACAACCCGAAAGCTTTGACATTATAATCACCGACTGGACCATGCCCCAGATGACCGGCCTTGAACTCGCAGGCAATATTCGCCGACTGCGCAAAGACATACCGATTATCCTCTGCACAGGGTACAACAACTCCAGGAACAAACAATGGAAAGATGAAAAATTGTCAATCGCAGCCATCCTCAACAAGCCCATCGATCGGCGCAACCTGGCAAGCACCATTAAAAAAGCATTGGATAAACGCCAATAGTTCAAATTACCAAACTTGCACACCAATCATTGACAAGTGATCTGTTTTGGATTAGGTAATCTTTCAAGGTGCCGTAAGGCTTAAAAGGGAATCCCGTGAAAATCGGGGACGGTCCCGCCGCTGTAATCGGGTACGAAACCTGCAAATGCCACTGCCGCCCAAAAAGGTGGCGGGAAGGCGCAGGCAGTAGGGTGATCCGAGAGTCAGAAGACCTGCCTTGAAAAAGAAGCCTGACGTGTCGCGGAGAAACGGCCCGCCGGCTTAAGACAAAGGGTCAAGTAAGCTGGGTGCAACCCTTTGAGCAAAACGCTCAAAGGGTTTTTTGTGTTGGGCTGTCCGAATACCGGCGGACGGCTCATCCCTGGGGCAAGGGAGAGGTGAGCTTTTCGGCAGGAGCAAGGTTTCCGTATCTTCAAGTCTCCGGGGAGCGGAAACCCCTCTCCCGTTTCCCAGTTACCTTCCAGGGCTGCACCTCAGCCCAGCCCTATAAACTTTCCTGCCTGATAGACCAGGAAAGCTACAATCCAGGCAATGGTTGTATTGTAAGCAATGCTGAACCACATCCAGCCGGCAGAACCGGTTTCCCTGGCGATAGCGCCCACCGTAGCCAAGCACGGCAGATAGAGCAAAACAAACACCATCATGGCCAAGGCGCCGGCTGGTGACATTCCCGACCGCCGCAGAGACTTCTGCAGGGCTTCACTGTTCTGATCTCCCACCGAGTGCAGCACTCCCAGGGTGCTGACCACAATCTCCTTGGCCACAAAACCTGTTAACAACGCCACTCCGCCCCGCCAATCGACTCCCAGAGGTTTAAAAACCGGAGCAACGGCCCGGCCGATTCTTCCGATGAAAGAATATGATGTCCGTTCAGCCTCCAGTTGCTTACGCATCTTTTCAAGTTCGGTGATTGTATTTTGTCCCACCGGTGGAACCTGTTCGGAAAGAAGCGCCAATTTTGTTTCCAGAGAACGGTATTCTTGTTCCAGGCGCGGGTCTTGCGGAAAGTTGGACAACGCCCATATAATAATCGAACCGATCATTATTATCCCGCCCATTTTCTTCAAAAAAATCTTACTCCTATCCCACATGTGAATAATAAGGCTTTTCAACATGGGGGCTCGATAAGGCGGCAGTTCCATAACAAAAGGCGCATCAGCCCCTCTGAACAGGGTGGAACGAAACAGGCGTCCTGTTACAACTGAAAGCACGATCCCGGTCATGTAAATGCCAAAAATAACGCTCCCGGCCTTGGGACCAAAAAAAGCTCCTGCCAGTACAATATAAACCGGCAGTTTGGCAGAACAGGACATAAAGGGGGTTATCAGGATTGTTAAAATCCGGTCGGTCCGACTTTCCAGGGTACGAGTAGCCATTATGGCCGGTACATTACATCCGAACCCCATCAACATGGGTATAAAAGATTTGCCGTGGAGGCCGATCATATGCATGATCTTGTCCATTAAAAAGGCAGCCCGGGCCATGTAGCCGGTATCCTCGAAAAGCGCTATGCAAAAAAATAATATCAATATATTTGGCAAAAAAACTATGACCGCGCCCACACCGGCAATCACGCCATCCACCAGCAAATTTTTGAGCAAACCTGTAGGCAGAACAGCAGCGGCCAGATTCGAGAGCCCGTTGACCGCTTCTTCCAGCCAGTACATGGGATATTGACCCAAAGCAAAAGTAAGCTGAAACATGGCCCAGATAAAAAAGAAAAATATGGGAAGGCCCAGGAAACGGTTTGTCAGTAACAAATCTATATTACGTGAAATATCAACACGATGCCTACTGGTAGTGGTTACCGTCTCCTTTATTATGCCGGAGATAAAACCAAAACGGTCATCTGTGGTAAGGATTTCCGGGTCCTCGTTGTAACGGCCGGTGATATAATCCCTTTGACGGCGGGCCTCTTCCAGAACAGATTCGGAATCTTTACCCAACAGGGAGACCAGGCGCTCCTTGGCTACACGATCGTCTTCTATAAGCTTAATCGCAGTCCAACGCAGGGGAACATTTATGTTGCGTTTTTTAAACAGCTCTCCCAAAGCCTCCTGCAGGACTTCGATAGCGCTTTCTATTTCACC
>JALVQM010000345.1 GCA_027025615.1 Desulfobacteraceae bacterium
CTCTTTGATCCGCTCAACTATCTTTTCTTCGTCATAGGGCAAAAAGGCCAGGGGATGCACGTTCCATGGGAATTTTTCAGGATGATCAAACTGTCTTTCCGTCACAAAAAAGGGCAGGATAGCATTTCCTGCTATCTCGACCAGCGGTTGCAGGGTCGCTTTCTGGGCATTGCGCATCAAGGCGGCGTTGGTGCGCATCACCGAGGCCTGCACAGGCGCCTGCCCTGGTGACCAGCCATAGCCGATAAAGGGGATTTTCTTTTCCAGAGCTGTGCGGAGAACTATCCCTTTGACAAAGCTGATGCAGCTGGTGCAGATGGTGGACGCCCGTTCAAGTGTTTTTGCCGAATACAATTCCCGGCCGGCCGCGGTGGAAAAAATCCTGCGCAGCATCTTGCGGGCAGGCCGGACGATCATCAGGTCTACCCCGAGCGCCCCGCAGACCGTGCGGATATTTTTCTCGGCCCGGGGCGAGATAAAGGTATTATCAAGGGTCAGGGCCAATACCCGCAGTCCATAACGATTCACCAGAACATCCAGGGTATAGGTGGAATCCTTGCCGCCGCTGTAAGCAACAATTACATCATAGGTATCTGTTTTTTTATGCTTCTTGAGTAACTCAAGGAATTTCTGCTCATACTCTTTTTTCTTTGCCAGGTTGGCCTTATGGCCGCGATAACGCTGGCAGTATGTGCACTCGCCCTTGTCGTCAAAAGAAATACCCGGAAAGGTGCTGGGCAGTATACAGCGGGAACATAAACGGTACTCGGTTGGTTCCTGTTTCACTTCACACCTCCATTGCGGGCGATAATGCCCCGGGTTTCTCCTTTTTCATCCACAAGAGGGCTCACCTCGGTGTATGAGTATTTCTTTTGCATGCGTTTTATCATTGCCTCGCCCTGCCCCAGACCAACTTCAAATGCCAGCCAGCCGGACTCTTTCAGGTAGCGTGGCGCATCTTTTATGAGACGATGAAGAATTTTAATCCCGAAGGCGCCGCCGTCAAAGGCAAGAGATGGCTCATGATCGTGAATTTCATGCTTCATTTCGCCGACTCTAGCCGTTGAAATATAGGGAGGATTGCAGGTGATGAGGTCCATCTTTCCCATGACCTCCTGGCCATCAAAGGCAGCAAACAGATCGCCCGTGAAAACCTTGCACCGGCTTTCAATACCGTGAAACACAAAATTTCTTTTGGCAAGGGCAACGGCATCTTCGGAGAGATCGGCGGCATACACACGGCAGGCAAGGCAATGCAACGCCATGGCAACAGCAAGGTTACCGGCGCCTGTACAGACATCCATGACCATGGGTTGTTCGACCCTTTCTTCGATTTTTTTAAGCAATCGCACCGCCGCCCGAGCCAGGATTTCCGTTTCCTTCCTCGGGATCAGCGCCTGGGGGGTGGTCAGCAACTCGATCCCCATGAACTGCTGTCTGCCGGTAATATGGGCAAGGGGGATACCGGCCACCCGTCGTCTGACCATGGCCCGCAGTTTGTCCTGTTGCCGCCGGTCCAGTGAGGGTAACTGCCGTCCTACAGCCCCGGCGGCCGAGATTGATTCCCCCGCCGCCGTCAACCACAAGGCCGCCAGGGTGGTTTCTGCGGTCTCTTCCGGTTTGTCAGGCAGATAATCGACATCCCTGGCAAGGACAGCCAGTAATTCCTCAGAAAGATTATCGTCCATGGTCAATCGTCCCCACCATAATGTTCTCTAAGCAATGCCTTGATGTCAATCTTGCCGTTTGCGCTCCTGGGAAAGGATTTCAGGCAAAAAACATCCCGGGGCACCATGAAATTCTCCAACCGGGACAGACAAATCTTTTTTATTCGTCGATCGGTCAAATGGCTGTCTCTGTCGACACGAACAAAGGCGCAGACAGCCTGACCGAAATGCGGATCATCCACGCCGGTAACCACGGCTTCTCGTATACCGTCAATACCGTACAGGACTTGTTCCACCTCCACCGGGCTGACCTTTTCTCCCCGTGTTTTGATGATATCATCACTGCGGCCCGCGAAGTAAAGAAACCCGTCCTCATCCTGCCGAAACCAATCACCGGTACAAAGTACCCGTTCTCCCGGTAACGGTCCCGATTGCAGGACTTTTGCCGTTAATTCCGGTTTGTTCCAGTAACCGGCCATGAGATGCGGCCCGCGCACATAAAGAATACCATTATTGCCGGGACAGACCGGTTCACCCTCTGGTGTCCGTAAAAAGACCTCTGTTCCCGGGATGGGCCGACCAACCGAGGCAGGCTTTTCATCAACCAGCTCTGGCTCAAGATAGGAAACCCGTTTACACTCGGTCAGACCATACATCTTATAAATGAGAGCATTGGGAAAAATTTCATGGAGCAAGGGAATAAATTCCGGGCTCAGGGCCGCCGCTGTATTAGTCACCCGGGTCACCTGTGGGAAGAGAAGCTTTTTCCGCTTATGTCCGGAAATCATCGTCGAAAAAATTGTCGGTACTCCGGGAAACACCGTTACCTCCTGAATGCGCATGACCTGGTAAATCCTACCCGGAAAGGTAAACGACCGTTCAACAATAAGCGTTGCCCCAAGCTTCATTGCCATGAGGAGCTGGTAGAGGCCGTAATCAAAGGCCAGGGGCAGCACCAGGAGAATCCTCTCATCTTTAGAAAGCCGGAGATATTCGATCAGGCTCCAGGCGGCAAACACCATGGCCTGATGGGTCTGCATAACACCCTTAGGGTGTCCGGTACTACCAGAGGTGTAAATAAGGGCGGCCAGGTCGTTAGGGATAACAAATGCCGGTTCATCCAGAGGCGCACTTTCCCGCACCACACTGTCAAAGGATTCCAGGCGGACGAAACCCTGTTCCGCATCAGGAAGATTACCCGAAGAAATGATGCCCCGCAGTTCGGGCAGACCGGCTGCCGCCTTGACATACTGTCCTGAAAGATGACCGTCCGTCATCAGAAAAACGGCCCCGCTGTCCTGGAGGATATAGTGCAGCTTGTCCGCCTTTGTCTGCGGATTGATCATCAAAAAAACGCCGCCGGCCAGCAAGATGCCATAAATCGAGGTAATGCAGGGCCAGGTGTTGTCCATATAGACGGCAACACGATCGCCGCGCCGTAATCCCCTGTCCAGCAAGGCCCGGGCTACCCTTTGCGAGGTATCGAGCAACTGCCCGTAGGTATATTCTTCCCCTTCAATCACCAGGGCGACTTTTTCAGGATATCTGGCTGCGGACTCTATAAATCCCTCCCGCAGTAATCGCTGGGGTCTGATCATGGGACTGTCAGGTCATGCTTTTCCGGCAATGAAGGCTGCCAGTTGGTTGACACTGTCAAGATTTTCCGGAATCAACTCATCATCATCAACGGTAATATCAAAGGTCTCCTCAAGCCATTCCACCAGTTCAAGAACGCCTGTGGAATCGATGATACCCTGGTCAAGAAAAGAATCGTCATTGCCGAGATCCTCCTCGGCCGCATCAAAAAGAAAATTATCAAAAATAAACGACCGTACCTTTTGTTTTATTGCCACCTGATCATTCTCCCTCACTGCACTTTATGTACATTTACCGTCCTCTTATCAAGAGGAATTAAATCATTTGAAAAATTGTTTATAAAATCATCATACAGGATCATTGTCGACAGTATACCGACAAAGGCCATATTTTCACGAAATCCCTGCCGGGCTTTTTTCCGACACTTCATCAACAGATGCTGCACAGCTTTGGGTTTAAAAAGACCCGCCTCTGCAACCATTTTCTCCGAAAGATAATATTCCAGATATCCAGGCTCCCTCTCACCAAAAAAGCTCAGGATATCAGGCGCCATGTAGGGTTGCTTCTTGCGCCGGACTATCCCGGCCGGCAGAAGATCAACCATCGCCTTCTTAAGGATATTTTTTTCATTTAGCGCCTTCATCCGCAGGTTCGGTGGAATAGTACAGGCAAACTCCACCAGCCGGTGATCAAGGAAAGGATAACGGCCCTCAACCGAATGGGCCATGGCCATACGATCACCCTGGGAGCAGAGCAGGTAATTGCCAAGCAGCAGGCGGCGTTCGAG
>JALVQM010000346.1 GCA_027025615.1 Desulfobacteraceae bacterium
AGGGGCAGGACAGGAGGTAATCCGGATGTCCTTTAACGTTGGGATGATTCCATATACCAACATGGAACCTTTCCGCCTTCTGGGGCCGCCTTCAGGTGGGGTATTTGTTCCCTGTCTACCAAGGGAAAGTATTGCTGCCCTGAAAAAGGGGCAGATAGTGGCTGCTGCCGTGCCCGTTGGAGGACTGGAAGAGTTGGACGGGGTGGTCGAAACCTTGGGGAGATTTGGAATTTCCGCTGGTAGAGAATCAATGAGTGTGTTGTTTTTTGCCCGCTGCCGATTTTCCGAATTTAAGCGGCCTTTAACCCTGTTCTTAACCAGGGAGTCAGCTTCCAGTGTCCGTTTGCTCTACCTGCTTTTTCGGCACACAGCAGGGAGGGACAAAATACCCCGGGTAACGGAAAATCCGGATAAGGCAGATGGACGCCTGTTGATAGGAGATCAGGCCTTGCGCTGGCGCATCCGTTTTGAACAACATGGACAGGTGGAAGGGATGACCGAGATGGTTGATCTGGCGGTCTTGTGGAGACGTTATTACCGGTTACCCTTTGTTTTTGCCCGTTGGGTTGTCCGCAAAGATGCTTCCCGGAAGGTTAGGAAATCTCTTTATAACTGGCTGGAGCAATTCAAAGTGCGTGAAAAGGAATTAGTGGCAGCAGCGGCATACCCAAGTGCCCGGCGACTCGGGATGTCGGAAAAGATGATGCACAAATATTTTAGAACCTTGAGACGTTGCCTGACAGAATCTGACCTGCAAGGTCAGAATTTATTTATGGAAAAAATTAAAGCTTTGGGCAAGGGACCTTATTTCCAATCGGTTACTGAAATGGACACAAGGCGACTTGCTGCGGCTTGTCATGGAACCAGTAATAGTGAACGATCCATTTGAAACCATTGAAAAAGGACAGCGCCTGGACAGGCAGCAGGCATTGTGGATGCTTGCCAAGGCTCCATTGGGACGCTTGATGGAAGCAGCTCACCTGTTGCGGGTCAAGCGGCACGGTGACCGCCTGGTGACATTTGTTTTTGACACCAATCCCAATTACACCAATATATGCAACACTGGTTGTAAGTTTTGTGCCTTCTGCCGGCCGGCCGGGGCCGACGATGCTTATATCTTAAGCCCGAGTCAACTGGCTGCAAAAGTAAAAGCGGCCTATGAAGCCGGAGCAACTACCGTCCTTCTTCAGGGCGGCCATAATCCACAGGTAACCCTGAAAGACTGGATTGCTTTTATTCGGGCAATCCGTAAAACTTGTCCGGATATCCACATTCACCCTTTTTCACCTGCCGAATATGTTTTCATGTCCCAGAATGAAGCCGTGGATTTGGAAAAAGTGCTCAGGATTATCTGGGATGAAGGTGTTCGCACCATCCCCGGTGGAGGGGCTGAGATCTTGTCCGAAACAGTCCGCCGTAAAATTGCACCTGCCAAGGCCTCGGTATCCCAATGGCTTGAAGCCTGCCGGATAGCCCATAAGATAGGTTTTAGAACTACAGCAACCATGATGTACGGTCATGTTGAAAAAGATGACGATATCGTTGAACATCTCATGTTGCTGCGCGGCTTGCAGGACGAAACAGGTGGATTTACAAGTTTTATTCCCTGGTCTTTCAAGCCCGGTCAGACAGCATTGGCCCGCAGGGTAAAGCATCCGGCCCATCCTGCCAAGTATGTAAGAATTATAGCCTTGGCAAGGATTGTTCTGGATAATTTTGAGCACATTCAGTCTTCCTGGTTCAGTGAGAATGTTGCTGCCGGTCAACTGGGATTACTGGCGGGAGCGGATGATTTTGGTGGCATCCTGGTTGAAGAAAATGTGCTTCAGCAAGCCGGTCATAACCCTAAGGCCACCCTGGACAAGGTGAAAACCATCATTCGACGGGCCGGATTTACTCCGGCTCAAAGGGATTCTGACTATAAAATAATGGAAATCTTTCAGGCCCCCGATCCTCCGGGCATTGGCGGGGTTGCGTCCAACGCTGACTGATAAGCGTGGCGGGCTTCGTCCAACAACTCCTGGCGCCGCTCAAGATAACGCGGAGAGTGATGAAAAATTGTCATTCGGCGCACACCAGCCCGCCCTGCAATCATGCCGGCCTGGGCTGCCGTAAGGTGGTATTTACGCTTGGCCAGATGGCGGTCCGCGTGCAGGAAAGCCGCCTCAATGAAGAGCTGGTCGGCTCCATTGGCCAGCTCCAGCATAAGATCCAGGTTAGGCTGACTGAAGACCACATCGGCAATATAGACGATAACCTGTCCTGGTGATATTCTGGCGATTCTGGACGCTAAGTTGCCCAGTTCCATTTTTGCCACTGGTGCCGGTACGTTACCAAGGTTACCCATGACGGTTCCGGGATCAAGTTCATTATACAGGGCCTGTTTGAATATTTGCAGCCAGGGACCGGGCTCGACGCCCAATTCTGCAAGCTGGGAAGCAATAATATTAACATGGAAGCGTTGGTGGAGTCTGAAACCAAGGCAAGCGATACCATGGTCCAGCACGGCAGCAGTAATCCTGAAAGCGGGTTCATCCACACAGACCATGGGGGCTTCAGCTTCAGTAGTTTTTTTTGATGGCTTGAAACCTTCCCGGCAGCTGAACTTTTGTTCGATTTTACGCCTGGAGTCTAGCTCGAAAGCCACAATTTCAAACCGGTTATTGTAATTGTCTACCAGGTTCCAGGTATAGCCTGCCAGTTTATGAGCTACTTTGTCCAGGAAGCCTTTCGGGCCATAGAGATACAGGGTTTTCTGGCGACCGAGCATTAGCCTGACAATCCGGTCAAAACCACTGAAATGATCCATGTGGGTATGAGTTACAAATATGTGGGTTACCTTGAGAATATCTCGTGGTGACAGCGAATGTATCTCTCCCAGATCAAACATGAGAGCGCGGTTTTGATGATCAAAGGCAACAAAAACACCCGGATCGTCAAATGGATCGTTGATCAACTGGGGATGAAAGCTGGGACGCATATAATTTCAGGAAATGAACTTGGCTACCTGCTGATTGATGCACAGGTAGATATCTTCGTCTGAACCGAAAATATCTACTATCGCCTTGTGATCTATCAGCTTTTCCACTACAAACGCTGTGACAAAGAGACTGACAATGTTGGGGTTGGGCACCAAGTTGCGATAAGGCGCGATCTGGTAATCAACGTCGAAATCGTCAGCCCGGCCCAGGTTCTGGAGGCACTGCGAAATTTGTTCTTGCAGAATATTTTTATTCGTTGTTTCAACCAGTTCACTTTCCACAAGTTTCATGGCGATGGCATTGGCCAGGGGGTCCGCATTGTCCCAAGCGGTGCTGATTGCTTTCCGTCGCGCCATCTCCTTGGATGACTCTATTCTGGACAAAATGCTGGATTCCCGGTTACTAGGCCTGAATACTTTACCCATGGCATACCCACCTGTATGTTTGATTAACTACTTAAAATAGGATCAACTCATTGAATTTTGCAAGTAAAAATCAATCATCATAGGCTGTTTTCCACTACTGCCTGTAAATAGACATTGCCGTTGTAATACCTGCGCTGAAGGCGATAGGCTATCTTTTCAAATGCAAGTTTCCCATGGTAGTGGTTGGGGACATTAAACTGGATAGCGTCCATAATCCTGGGGCCCTTTCCAGGCTGGCGCAGGCGCATTTTTAAGTGTTTCTGTCCGATTGTAACACATTCCGTGGCAACAACTTTCCGGGCCATGAAAAGGGGGGCAGGATTATCATTGCCAAAGGGTTCCAGGCTTTCCAGTTCATTAATCAGTTTAGGAGTGATTTCGGCAAAATCCAATTCGCAGTCGATTTCGATAACCGGTTCAGGTTTGGTTTTTCCCACCAGGGCTGAAAGGGCCTCTTCAAAGGCTGACTGGAAGCGGCCGATATTGGATGAAGATAAAGTCAGGCCGGCGGCCATACTATGGCCGCCAAAACGTTCCAAAAACTGGTCGCAGTGTTTCAGTACCTGGTAGATATCTATCCCCGGCACACTACGGGCGGAGCCTTTACCAATACCGTTTTCAACCCCAATAACGATTACCGGTTTGAAATAACGGTTGGCCAACTTGGCGGCTACAATTCCAATGACACCCGGGTGCCAGCCTTCCCCCGACATGATAAGGCATTGTCCGTCCAGCAGAAAGGAGTGCCGCTCCAGGCGGTGCGCTATATCTTTTAAGATATATTGTTCTATTGTTTGGCGCCTTGCATTCAGAGCACATAAAGTTTCGGCAGCATGATAAGCTTCTTCCTGGTGGGCTGCTCTCAACAAGGCCATTGCTGCACCAGGGTGGGCTACCCTGCCCGCGGCGTTAATCCTGGGGCCCAGCCTGAATGCAATATCTTCGGAAGATATTTTTCCCTGTTGCAGGCTGCTGGCCGCCATGAGTTGGGCCAGTCCCGGCCGGGGGGATTGATTAATCAGTTCGAGTCCTGTTTTTACAAGAATACGGTTTGCACCTTGTAAAGATACCATGTCGGCAACTGTGCCAAGGGCTACCAGATCACAAAGCTTTTTAAGGTTGGGTTCAGGTTTCCCAGACCACCAATTGTGTTCCCTGAGCAGTCGTCGTAATCCGATCGTCAGGTAAAAGGCCACTCCAACACCGGCCAAGCACTGCAAAGGATTCTCGTTATGGCCGCGTTTTGGGTTGAGGACGGCCAGAGCCCCCGGCAAATTGTTATTACAACTGTGATGATCTGTAATGATGGTGTCAATTTTAAAACGGCTGGCGGTCTCCACTGCTTCGAAGCTGGAGATGCCACAATCAACTGTAATGATTAAATTTACTTTACGGGGTACTGCCACCCGGGTGACATGTATCGGTTGAAATCCGTAACCTTCTTTAATCCGGTGAGGCAGGTGATAATCGACCTTGCCGCCGGCCATGGCCAGAAAATCCACCAATAGGGCGGTTGCGGTAATCCCGTCAACATCATAGTCCCCAATAACAAGAATTCGTTCATTATTTTTCAAAGCCTGATAAATACGTCGGGTGGCAATTTCAATATCTTTCAATCTCTCGGGACCTGGCAAAGATGCCAAGCTGGGCTCCAGGAAATCCTTAATTTGCTGATCCGAGGTAAGCCGACGATTGGCCAGCACCATTGCCATGGCCCTGTGGTAGCCGGTAAGATTCTGGATTGCAGCTGTTGCCAATGGATCCGGGTTTTTTATTCGCCACCTTGCTTGCATAACTGGCCCATACCTCATATTGTGTTCTTTAACAAGCCCAAATACAACAGATGGGATAATGAATTTAAAACAAGTTAAACCGGCTCAAAGCCGGATCATGATAGTTAGTCCAGATTTGAGTTGCGCTACCGAACTTATCAATAGTAAATAGGCCGTTGCTTGTACAACACGGAGGAAAGTAGTTGTGCCAAATATGAGAACCATTCGCCTGTTTTACAGGGTTGATCGACGGCAGATAGGTTATATTAAATTTATCATCGAGGCTTATGAAGGTATAGCGGTTTTATCGACCCTGGATTCTGCTGAGGGGCATGTGGTTTTAAGCGTTGCTCCAGGGTGTCAGGCTATTGTAGAAGATATTATGCAGGATTTGGCACGAACAATAATCATGGAACCGATAAATGAAGAAAATCAGTAACAGGAAAATTTTTATTCAAACCATGGGCTGCCAGATGAACGTTTATGATTCTGAGCAGATCTTCAGGCAAATGTCTTTGTCGGGCTACGAACCGACAGATAGTATCGATGAAGCCGATATTATAATTTGTAATACCTGTTCAATCCGGGAAAAGGCCGAACAGAAAGCTTTTAGCTTCCTGGGGCGCCTTGCTGCTTTAAAGGCTGTAAATCCAGGGCTAATAATTGCCATGGGCGGTTGTGTCGCCCAGCAGGAAGGTTACGGGGTTTTGCGCCGTTTGCCCCATGTGGATTTGGTCTTTGGTACCCACGCTATAAGTCGCTTACCAGACCTGGTATCAAGTATCAAGCGCCGACGCTGCAGGTTGGTTGATGTAGAGCAGGCCGAAAGCATTGGTCCTGATGATTTTTTGGCAAAACCCGGCGGGAATTCGGAAGTTACAGCCTTTGTAACAATCATGCGAGGGTGTGACAATTATTGTAGCTATTGTGTTGTACCTTACGTGCGTGGCCGGGAAAGCAGCCGCCATCCAGACGAAGTGATTCAAGAAATCGAAAAATTGGTAAGTCAAGGGGTGCGTGAGGTAACCCTATTAGGGCAGAATGTCAATTCTTATGGAAAAAAAGAAGGGTTATCTTCCTTTAGCGAACTTTTGGAAAAGATAAATAAAATAAATGGGTTGGAACGAATACGTTTTACCACATCCCATCCCAAGGATCTTTCGGATGAGTTGATGAAGGCATTTACAAGGCTTGAAAAGTTGTGCAACCATATCCATTTGCCGGTTCAATCCGGCTCGGATAGAGTCTTGAAAAGGATGAACCGCAGATACACCCGAGAAGCATACCTTAAAAAAATTGAAGCCTTACGTACGTTGCGGCCGGATGTTGCGATAACTTCCGATATAATAGTCGGCTTTCCTGGTGAAAGCGATGAAGATTTCCAGCAAACCCTCTCCCTGGTCCATGAGGTGGGCTTTGATGGACTTTTCGCATTCATGTATTCTGACAGGCCAAACGCTCCGGCGGCACGTTATAGGGAAAAGGTTGCGGAACAGGAGAAAAAAAGACGCCTGCAGCAGTTGCTCTCAGTCCAGAGCCAATACACTCTGGATTCCAATCGTGCCCTTGAGGGCTCTGTTAAACCGATACTGGTGGAAGGAACCGGAAAAGACAAGGAGAATCGGCAGTCAGGGCGGGGCCTGATATGGAAAGGCAGGACAACTTGTAACAAGATAGTACATTTCAAAACTCCTGACATGCAAAAAGACGACAATCAGATATTGACAGGCCGGGTTATGGATATCATGATTAATAGAGCCCTGCCGCATTGCCTGTGGGGAGAACCGGTCCACATGCCATCCAAGGTGGTGAAAGGAGCTGTTTGTCATGCTTCATAAAGTCAGCATAGCAGGATTAACCATAGATCCGGCCTCTAATACGCCCATTATTATTCTCAAATCTGAAGAAACAAACCAGGCGGTTCCTATTTGGATTGGTTTGCTGGAGGCGACTTCCATTGCTTCGGCTTTACAGGATATAAAGTTTCAACGCCCAATGACCCATGATTTGTTCAAGAATTTTTCGGATTATTTGAATATTGCTGTATCAAAAGTAGAAGTATGTGATCTTAAAGACAATACTTTTTATGCCCTGATTCATTTCGAGTCCGAGGACCAAACCTTCACCATGGATGCCCGACCAAGTGATGCAATCGCAATTGCTTTACGCTTTGATGCTCCTATCTATATGGACGAGAAAGTCATCGAAAAATCAGCCATGGGGCAGGAACCAGCTGAAGTTTTAGATGAAAGTGAAGAAGGTAAAAAATGGGCCGAATACCTGGAGAAGCTTTCTCCTGAAGATTTCGGGAAATACAAGGTTTGATACCGGTTGATTTAAAATCAAGAAAAACACAGAATATTGATGATATTTGAAGAAAATCCAAGATCACTTATTGTCAATAAATTGTTGAAAAAATCTTAACCTTCCAATAATAATCCTGACTAACTTTACCAACTATCTTTGGAATTTCGAATAACTTATTCCTTCCCTTTAAACATGTTGATAGATTCCATGTGCTTGGATTGGTGCCATTAGTTTTGGCATTGAATCCGGTTCAGTGTCTATAATCATGTTTGACAGTTAGAAACCACAACTATAATATAGCTACATTTCATCCCATGCTTGCTTACCTTTGTTGAAGAAAGCGCAAGATAGCTACAAGTTGGGCAGCTCGGACAGTGGTAAGCTGAAACTGCCGGATGTGAGTTTTGCCGGTTATTATAAATTGCCAGCAATAATCCACCTGTCATTCCAGGTCGTACAAAAAGGGGGAACTGGTGTTTGCCTGTAGCGTACTGGTCATAGATGACGAGCCTATGATTCGCGATGTTATTCAGCAAGGATTGCGCAGGGCCGGTTTTGTAATTGAAACGGCCGGCAATGCCAATTCCGGAATGGCTAAATTTGATAAAGGTGCTTTCGATCTTGTTATTACCGATGTGCAAATGCCCGATGGTGATGGGTTTACAGTTGTTAATCACATCAGGAATTCCAAATATCCCCGGACACCGGTAATAGGTTTGTCGGCAACACCATGGCTGTTAGAGGACGACAGGTTCGACAGAGCTATATCTAAACCTTTCAGGATAAACCAAATAGTAAATACAGCCAGAGCCTTGATAACAAAATGTAATGATGTCGACAAGAGTGCCACCGGATAGCATTAACGTCAAGAGAACAGTTGGCTAGTAATTGAATTTGCCGTTTTCATAAATCGTTAATTTGTTGCCGCCGACCAGTTGGGCGACAACTCTTTTTTTCTCTGTATTTACCAGGTCCCAATGCAGGGCGGAATCATTGAACCCCAGTTCTTTTTTTCTACGGGAGGTTAGATCTGCAGGGTCGCCGGCATAGGTGTCCGCATACGAGGCTCCCAGAGCTATATGGCAGTTTCCGAAAAGGCCGCCGTAATTTTCATCAAACAAAGTGTTAGCCATAAAAGTATTTATTTTGGAAAAACGTTTGTCGGTGAGCGAAAACTCTCCTATTCGTTTGGCGCCCTTATCGATTTCCAGTTGGCTTTGAAGGAACTTTGCGCCTTTGTCGGCACTGTACCTGACAACCGTCCCCTTGCGAAATTCAAGCCGTACTCCTGAAACATAGTTGCCACTTCGATAACTTGGCTGATCTGAATAATAGTACCCCTGGGTTCCTCTCCAGTCAGGCGAAAGAAAGATTTCAAAACTGGGTATATTGTGGCCGGACAATCCCGCCCATTTCCTCTGTTTGCCGGCTAAGACTTTCAGGTCGATATTTTTAGATTCAACCAATAGATAAGCGACTGGCAAGGAATTAAGCCAGGCTTTGATTTCGCTGACTTGAGAATAGATTTCACTCCATTGTGCCACCGGCTGGCGGCGATGTAAAAAGCAGGCCTTGATAATCTGGTCGGAATATTGTTTTAGAGAAAGACCTGCGTGTCTGGCCTGTACCCTGGTTGGCAGGATACACACAGTCCAACCGAAATCACCTTTTGCTTCTCTCTTATCCAGAATATCGCGTAAATATTTTCTTGAACGGGTAAAACTGCTAATGCGCCTTGAATCTATTCCCTGAAGATGAGTAATTGATTCAGGTGCATGCAGGTAGATAGCACCGGCCAGGTTTTCCATAAGGATATCATCGCCAGGGGTTTTAAAAACCAGTTGTCGGTTGTTGGCCAGTTCGAAAAAGTTTTTCTCCATCTCAGATGTGGCACCAAGTCTCATGACGGGATTAAGACCATTTAACAGCAGGCTTTTGTGCACCTGCTCTGCCAGATCGAGTGCCATGTAGTCGAAACGTACAAGGACAATATCTCCTTTCCTGAATTTCTTATTGCGGGCTGTTTCAAGGCCCCAAAGTAGAACTTCGGTATACCTTTTCAGGTGTCTTGGTTGTAGCATTGATATTGCTCCTTTAAAGATTGTGAACAGTTACGGGAATAATACTGAGTTTGTGTGACCCCGGATATCCCCATATTTTCATTGAGGCTGTGGTCGGAGCTTGCTGGGCTGCAACTCTGTAACTTGCGACTGTGGATATTTCTCTCTCTGCAAAATCATAACAGAATGATATGATTGCTGATCAAAATTATTCAGCAGGGTCTCTGTTGTTAAAAAATCAATTAATCGTGATCGGGATCTTTGAGAAATAAACTGTGATATTCTTTTTCGCTAAGATAACGACGTAACAGGGAGGATATCAATTCGAAAATCTGGTTGAGATCCTTGTCGCTTAATCGTTTGGTAATGACTTCCATGAGTTTGTCATCAGAAAATTTTTGCAGGTAATAAATCACCGTGTCTTCATCTGTTTTTCGGTTCATGCCGAATCCCACCAGCCCCGAGTATCTCTCGACAAAATCGTGGGAATGTAGTGCCATTTTCCATATCCTCCGGATTTATTTTTAATTTAGATAAAGATTTGTATTGTTTTATTCTTTTTGTCTGTGTCCTGATCATGATATGGTTGTCGCTGTAGTGGAAAAAATTTACAGGACGTATAAACACCAATCCTTTATAAAGCTGAAAATTGAGAAAAGCAATAGATGGAAAAAGAGATAAGCTGGTTCAATCCTGGGGCTGAGCTTAAAATAAGATACGGTGTCTGGCGACCTGCCAAGGCAAGAGGGACTGTGGTTGTCCTGGGTGGCAGAGGTGAATTCCTGGAGAAATACGAAGAAACAATCCATGATTTGCTTGATCGCGATTTCCTTGTTTTCAGTTTCGACTGGCGAGGCCAAGGGTTGAGCAGCAGGGAGACCGGCAAATCAATTTTAGGGCATATTGACAGCTTTGACGAATATTTAAAGGATCTGGAGGCTTTCATCGATGGCATCGTTGTACCCGGAATAGTGAGGCCGGTAGTGATGCTGGCGCATTCAATGGGGGGGCATTTAGGATTGCGTTATCTGGCAGGCCAGGGTGACCTTTTCGAAAAGGCGGTTATGACCTCCCCAATGGTTGCCTTGAAAACCAATCCAATACCGCCTGATTTGTTGTATAACGCAACGAGGATAGCGGTTGTTTTGGGGCTTGGTAAAAAACAGGTGCCGTTTACATCGGGGCGCAACGCTTATAAGGGGCCCTTTGAGGGTAACATTCTTACAAGCTCACGTCGTAGATTTGATAGAAATAGAGACATAATTGAAAAAAAACCCGAATTGCTGGTAGATTCCCTTAGTTTTGGATGGCTCAAGGCAGCCTTTGATTCCATGAATACCATTAACCAGCCTGGTTTCAGTGACAAAATAAAAACACCTCTAATGATTATTGCCGCCGGCAATGACAGGGTGGTATCCAACCCGGCTATCAAGCATTTGGCTGAGTCTTTACCAGACGCGAATTTTCACTGGTTAGAGAAGGCCGAACACGAAATTTTGCAGGAAAAGGATTCCATTCGGGAGAAGTTTTGGTTTTTGTTCGACCAATATATCGGCTGAAAAGTTAAAAAGGCTGACAAAGGCCTAATACGGTAGAATCGTAAATGTTCTTGAATATGGTCGGGGTATTAGTTTATATAAAAAATTAATTGCATTTATTATTTTAGGCATCAACGGGTGGAGGCTGTACTAATGTTCGACCGGCAAAACCGGGGTGCAGCTGATTCAGGAAACTGTTGGGAGGTAGGGTATGAAGTGGACGGATACAGACGAGAACGCTGATACCTCTGGTAAAACATCCGATTTGTATTTCGAAGAAGAAACAGACAACGACTGGGAGGAAACCAATGACCAGTCCCCCGGGTCGCAGAAAGCAAATTCCAAAGTATTTTTCCTTCTCATCGGGCTGGTCATTGTAGCAGCGGTTGCAGTGTTTCTTGTTTTTCTATTGCAAGGAGGAACAGATACAGGTTTGAGAAGTAGAATTGCAGCTCTGGAGGAGCGCATAAGCCTATTGGAAGAAAAGGTTGACCGCTTTGAAGCAATTGATCAGAAAGTAACCCGCATCTGGGAACAGGCTAAATCCTTTGAAAAGTTCAAGGCCCGTTTCGACCGGACCGAAGCTTCCATGTCGCTACGTATGGATCACCTTACCATGAGTCTTGAAGCGCTGCAGAAAAAGGTTTCCAGGATGGAAAGAAAGCAGGTTGTTCCAGGGGCGGCAAAGCCCAAGGGTGAAAAACCTAAAACCACCAAACCATCTTTGCTGAAATATCACCAAGTAAAAGCGGGGGAAACTCTTTTTAGTATCAGCCGTCGTTATGGATTGACTGTC
>JALVQM010000347.1 GCA_027025615.1 Desulfobacteraceae bacterium
TGTAGTATGTTAGACCAGCAGCATTTCGGTAATGGGAGCACCGGCCGGAACCATGGGATATACACTTTCTTCAGGTTCCACCTTGAAATCCATTATTACGGGTCCTTCCATGGCCAGCCCCTTTTCCAGCGTAGGTTTTACCTGGTCAGGTTCGGTGGCCCGTAATCCCCTGGCCCCATAGGCTTCTGCAAGTTTCACAAAATCTGGGCAACAGTTCATTCGGGTGCAGGCATAACGTTTGTCATAGAAAAGCTCCTGCCACTGCCTGACCATACCCAAAAAACAGTTGTTGAGGATTACAATTTTTACCGGCAAGTTGTTTTCTACTGCCGTGGCCATTTCCTGGATATTCATCTGGATACTGCCATCTCCGGCAATATCGACAACCAGTTTGTCAGGAAAAGCAACCTGGGCGCCGATGGCAGCCGGGAAGCCGAACCCCATTGTTCCAAGACCACCCGAGGAAATGAAATGGCGTGGATGGTCAAAGCGATAAAACTGGGCGGTCCACATCTGGTTTTGTCCAACCTCGGTAGTGATGATGGCCTGGCCGGCAGTTATCTCCGAAAGGGCTTCTATTACGAACTGGGGCTTGATTCGTTCATTTTGATCATATGCCATTTTATAAGCCTGGCGCCAGGCGTCAATTTGCTCGAGCCATGGGCGGCGTGATTTTTCAATCGTTTCTGGATCGACCTGCTCCAGGAGGATGTTGAGTTTTTCCAGACTGATGCGACAGTCACCGACCACCGGAACACTTACAGCTACGTTTTTACGGATTGTAGTTGGGTCAATGTCTATATGAATGATTTTGGCCTGTGACGCAAAGCAGTCGGTTTTACCGGTAACCCGGTCATCAAACCTGGCCCCCACGGCTATCATTAGATCGCAGTTGCCGGCTGCCATATTGGCTCGGTAAGTACCATGCATTCCAATCATGCCCAGCCAGAGTGGATCTGACCCTGGAAATACCCCCAGCCCCATCAGGGTGGAGGTTACGGGAATGCGGAATTTGCGTGCCAGTTGGGTGAGCGGCTGCCAGGCTTTGGAAAGACTGACACCTCCACCGGCCAGGATAAGTGGTCGGCTGGAAGTTTGAATCAACTCGGCGGCTTTTTTCAATTGCATTTTGTGCGGTTGATAGTTGGGTTGATAAGAACGGATCTTGACTTGTCCCAAGGTATTGTATTCTGTTGATGCTGCTGCAACATCTTTCGGTATATCGACCAGGACTGGACCAGGTCTTCCGGAGCGGGCTATATGGAAGGCTTCCTTTAGAATTCTGGCCAAATCTTCAATTTTCGTAACCAGGTAATTGTGCTTGGTGCAGGGACGGGTAATGCCCACAATGTCAACTTCCTGAAAAGCATCGTTGCCTATAAGGTGTGTGGGGACCTGGCCGGTGATAACCACCAAAGGGATGGAGTCACAATAGGCTGTAGCTACCCCGGTGACCGTATTAGTGGCTCCGGGTCCCGAAGTAGCCATGCAGACCCCGACTTTTCCTGAGGCACGGGCGTATCCATCTGCGGCATGAACGGCGCCTTGCTCATGGCGTACCAGGATGTGGCGTATCGGGCTGCGTTCAAGTGCATCGTAAATATCGATTACTGCTCCGCCCGGATAACCGAAAATTACTTCAACGTTTTCTTCTTTCAAGACTTCCATCAAAATTTTTGCGCCGGTCAGTTTCATTTTTTACTCCCTGCAGGGGTGACGACGGCCTCATTGTCAGCCGAGGTCACCAGGCTGGCATAATGAAGCCAGGTAACCTTTAGTTATTTTAGCAGAAGGCGGTTGCCATCAATATTCCTGGTACATTGTCATGGCTTTGGTGTTTCATGATATTGCTTTACTTTGATGTTTGTCCTTTGAAGCTAATTGCAAAAAAAAATCCGTTATCTTCCCGGCGGGGCTGATAACGGATTTTGTTTCTAATTTAGGGTTTAGTTTAAGCCATTATCATCCCCGCCCCCTGTAGTCGGCAAGAATACCGATTACGAGAATAATGCTAATGCTGATAAGGATGAGGCTGATAAGATTAAACATAACCCATTTCTTCTTCAATTTTTTGAACCAGCTAACAAAGTTGGAGGTGATATGTCAAGCATTTTTATTTAAAGCTTTTCAGAAAGTCTTAAAGGAAATTGCTCCAGAATGCCGGGTTAAAGTATGACATTCTGACCCTTATGGCTGATTGTTTAGCAATTTTGTTTTAATGTTAATATGTTATCGACTTCATTTTTAACGGAATGCATTTGGATGGCCGATGTGCTATATAGCTTTGCATAAAGATATTTTATCTGCTTAATGGAATTTAATGGGCCGGAAAACGATAGAATGAATATATTCGGACCAAAATACTTTGTTTTTTGCCTGCTCATGGCGGTGCTTATAGTATCAGGTTACAGCCCTTCGACCATAGCATCCGCCAAAGGGCCCCTGCATGTAAAAAACCGTTTTCCAATGCATATTGGTCTGCTGACACCTTTTCCAGAAGGACCTGATCTTCTACCGTCCGGTCGGTTGGGCGGGGCCCTGGCGGTTGATTACAGTAGCATAAATTTTGATGCGCAGGCTGAGCATTGGAAAATTTTAATGGATATGGAGACCGCGGTTGTTGAATGCAGGCTGGCTTATGGAATTTCGGAAAGACTTATGGTTGACAGCAGGATTCCTTTTATTCATATGGGAGGCGGCTTTCTTGATGGTTTCCTGGAGAGCTATCACTCAACCTTTGGTTTCCCGAATTATGGTCGTGAAAACAGGCCTGAAGATCGGTTTGGTTATATTTTACGACAGGATGGAAACGATCTTGTAGATCCTGTCTCCGAAAGCTTCCGTCCGGGCGATATAGATTTTGGAGTAAAAATTGTTTTGAACACAAGTGCAGCCAATAAAATCCGGTCGTCTCTCAGGTTGATGGTACAGGCACCAACCGGAGACAGTCGGCACTGGACGGGTAACAGTGGTTGGGATTGGGGCCTGGCGTTGCCCACCGGAATTGCTGCCAGCAAGTTATTTTTTTACTTTACACCCAGCCTGTATTTTAATGCAGACGCCGGAGATGGCGATACGAGGTTGGAGACAAAACCGGTTTGGGGCTTGATGACTGCGGTCGAATATGGTTACAGCAAAGCATGGTCATGGGTAGTACAGTTGAATGTTTACTCTCCGCCTTTTGTAAAAACAGGGATAAAGGACCTTGACCAGGACAGTGTTGAGTTGGCCCTTGGCTTCAAGTTCCAGGGGCCTTTCGGTTTGCTCTATGAAGGGGCTTTTTGTGAAGATCTTTCTCGAAGCGCTCCTGATTTTACAGTGCATCTGGCAATAGGCTGGTGAAGTGACACCGGTGGCTATGGAATTGAGATAGTCTAAAGCATTTCTAATATAAATATTAATGAAGGTGGCAAAGATGCCAAAGCAGGATGAGAATAATGAGGTAACTTTGGCCGACTACTGGAAGATTGTCCGGTCCAACGGTCGCATGATAGTTTCATGTGTGTTGGCAGCTGTGGTGATCTCTGCTGGCGTCAGTTTGTTGTTGCCTAAAACTTATGTCGCCACAGCCAGGATTCTTCCACCACAGCCTACTTCCAGCGGCCTTGCCAATTTGCTGGCCCAGGATGAAGGGCTTTTAGGAACTATGGCCAGCAGTTTAGCGGCAGGTAAGACTACCGCAGAGCTGTATGTGGGCATATTGAAAAGCCGCAGCGTAGCAAACCTGCTTGCCAAACGCTTCGAATTAAAAAAGTTATACGGGGTCAGATATAAAGAAGATGTATACCGTAAGCTTGCCCGCAGGACAGAGTTCAGAATAGACCGCAAAAGCCGGATTATAAGTATTTCAGTTGAAGATCACGACCCCAAGCGGGCCGCAGCCATGGCCAATGCTTATGTCGAAGCACTTGACGGGATAAACAGGCGTTTGAACATTTCAGAAGGACAAAAAAAGAGTCGCTTCCTCAAGGAGCGGCTGAAGAAGGTGGCGGCTGACCTCAGAAAAGCCGCGAATCAACTAAAAGCTTTTCAGGAA
>JALVQM010000348.1 GCA_027025615.1 Desulfobacteraceae bacterium
AGTACTTGCGGCTGTTTCCCATCAGATTGCCATTGCCATTGACCGCAAACGATCTCATGACGCACTCAAAAAAAGCGAACGGCGGTTCCGTCAACTTTTCGAGCAATCAAACGACGCCATAGTTATATATGACGCAAAAGGCCAAATAATCAATTGTAACCACCGTGCAAGCCAAATGCTGGGGTTTTCCCGCCGCCAATTGTGCAAAATGGCCATAACCCAATTGTTGCCCGATAAGAAAAATTTACCACCGGAACGTGTTCTCCAGGAAATAGAGGCTAATAGCCTGGGCCTTATTGAAACACGCATGAATAAAGCCGATGGCAGCTTGTGCGAAGTGGAAATCAGCTCCCGTTTTATAGAAGGGGGCGAACAGCGCCTGCTGCAGCAAATTGTACGGGATATCAGCCAGCGTAAAAAAATGGAGAAAGAAAAACAAAAACTCCAAAGCCAGTTGCACCAAGCCCAGAAAATGGAGGCCATTGGAATTCTCGCCGGTGGAATTGCACATGATTTCAATAACATTCTGGCATCAATAATAGGATACACTGAACTTGCCTTATATGATGTGGAACAAGACTCCCAGATAAAAAACAACCTGGAAGAAATATTCAAGGCCGGTAACCGGGCCAAAGAACTTGTGCAGCAAATCCTGATCTTTGCCCATAAATCTGATGAAGCTGTCAAACCTGTAGCCGTAAAACCCATTGTCCAGGAAGCACTCAAACTGATTCGCGCCTCCCTTCCGGCTACAATTGAAATCGTTGCAAGACCGGCAAGCACCTCTTATGTGATGGCCAACCCGACCCAAATCCACCAGGTTTTTATTAACCTCTGCACAAACGCCGCCCAGGCAATGGAAGACAGGGGAGGACTTCTTGAAGTTGGTGTTTCGGATGTCAAACTCGACAAATATTCCGCAAAGCGATTTCAAAATCTTGAGGCCGGATCTTATGTAAAAATAAGGATCGCCGACACAGGCACGGGAATTGCCCCGAATATAATGCCTTCCATCTTTGAACCTTATTTTACCACCAAGGCCCCCGGCGAAGGAACAGGAATGGGTCTGGCTATCGTTCATCGTATCGTAAAACAATCCGGCGGAGAAATAACGGTTAAGACTGAACTTGGAAAAGGCTCTACCTTTGAAGTATATTTCCCAATCGTCAACCTTAATGGAGCCAATCAGGCGGAAAAGAAAAAATCTCCTGCAACCGGTGCGGAGCAAATTTTATTTGTCGATGATGAAGCGACCATAGCAATGATGTCCGACCAACTCCTTGAACACTTGGGCTATGCGGTTACCACCTGCAGCAGTAGCCTGGAGGCCTTAGAGCTCTTTAAACAAAATCCGTATTCCTTTGATCTGGTTATCACCGATATGACCATGCCCCAGTTGACCGGAGATAACCTTGCCAGAAAACTTTTGGCTATCCGCCCCGATCTACCGGTAATTCTTTGTACAGGTTACAGCAAGACTTTTTCTCAGGAAGATGCCTTTGCCGCAGGCATAAAGGCTTATCTGCACAAACCGGTCACCATCGCCCAACTGGCGCAAACAATCCGCAAAATCATGGATCAAGCAAAAGAAGTTTAGATGTTGCCCTGCAGGGCATCGCAATGACTGACAGCGTGAAAACCAATGGGTAAAAAACTTGTTTTTATCGGCGGGGGCCACGCCCACATGGAAGCTCTGGCCAAGATGGCAGAAATGGTCGCACAAGGCTATGAGATAGTCCTGATAGCACCATCGGAATACCACTACTATTCGGGCATGGGACCTGGAATGCTTGGAGGGACATATGCTCCATCGGAAATCCGTTTTAAGACCAGACAAGTGGTGCAAAAAGCAGGGGGCCTTTTTATCCGGGACCAGGCGATCGGAATCAACCCTGATAACAGACAGGTGATTCTGAAATCAGGAGGCACCGTCGATTACCAGGTTCTTTCCTGCAATGTTGGCAGTTATGTTCCCCAGGACCTGATTGCTCAGAGCACCCCAGGGGTTTACCCGGTAAAACCAATAGCAAAATTACGGCAATTGCAGACCGCAATCCTTACAAAGGCCCGTAAAAATATAACCCGGATCGTAATCATTGGTGGCGGGCCGTCGGCTGCCGAAATAGCGGGCAATATCTGGCAACTCACTAAAACTAACGGCTGTATTATACCCCAAATCAAAATCCTGGCAGGCGCCAGGTTCATGTCGCGTTTTTCTGAGAAAGTCCGCCGAAAAATAATGGCCTTGATGAAGCATAGAAATATCATAATCGTGGAAGGTGAATACGCCTCAAGAATTTCAGGCGCCGCTGTTCGAACCAGATCCGGACTGCACCTTGGTTTTGATCTGGCAGTCATTGCAACCGGAGTCAAGCCATCTCCGCTTTTCAGAAAGTCAGGACTTCCCACCGGACCTGATGGTGGACTGCTGGTCAACAAATTCCTTCAATCAGTAAAGTTTCCGGATATTTTCGGTGGCGGTGATTGCATCTGTTTCCAGGATTCACCCCTTGACAAGGTTGGTGTTTACGCCGTCCGTCAAAACCCTGTTTTGCTGCATAACATCCTGGCACAACCTGAAGGCAGGCAACTTAAAGCTTTTGATCCCGGCGGACCATATCTCTTGATATTCAATCTGGGCGGCGGAATGGGACTGTTGCACAAAAAAAGGCTGACCCTGGCAGGAAGGTTGGCCTTTAAAATCAAAGACAAGATCGACCGTCACTTCATGGCTCGTTACAAATCCATCGAATAAGAACCAAGCGCACCTAAAGAACAAATCAGGAAAATATTACTTCCCGGTCATCCAAAACCCCGGCTTCCAACTTGACCGGCCTGCCGGTACGGTTCTCGATCAGCACAGTACCGCGGCATACTGTCTGCGGGCTGAAATAGATGTCGCCTTTGACCGTCAGATGACCACAATCGACAAGGCTGGGGATGGCTTTTTGAAAACGGGCTTCAAAATCATCGATACGGCCATAATAACGGGAATCCAGCGATATCTTGATCCGGCCGAGCTTACGTTTTGGGTTGGTCAAAAGATTAAGAGCTTCATCAAAATAGTAGCAGTCTGAACGTATGGCCAGCAAGTCAGGACATTTTTTTACCGGCAGGAAACGGTCTTCCGGAACTACCACCGCAGTAGCTCCTTCGAAAAGAGAGATTGCAGCTCCCATGGCTGTTTCCAACTGGAATACGGCAGGACTATCAGGTTCGCGGGGATTCAGATTTTTAGGATTCAAAATTATCGGCAAATGGACCGCCCCTTGGCGGTCCACCAGGGCCTTGAGAAATTCCAGGTCGACCCACAGTGAATTGGTATTGAAATAACGGTATAATGCTATGTCCTGGAAAGCAGCACGTTGTTCCTTGGGGCACTGGGCAATTTCGCGCAAAAGAAGGCGGCCATTCCTTGACCTGGCCAGATGACCGCCCTTCATGTCTGCCGGTGTTCTGCGCGCCACCTCCATGATAAAAGGAACTTTTTCAGCGGCCATGTATCCAAGTATACGCAGGTCCATGGTTGCCCCCAGATTGTCGGCATTGATGACCAGGGCATAACGAATATCTTCGGAAAGCAGCTTTTCCAACATTCCGGAAGTCTGTAAAGCCGTATAGATATCACCGTGGCCTGGAGGATTCCACTCCAGTCGAGGATCTTCCGGACAACAGGCCGGAGCCAGATCGGCCTGCATCAATTTTGGGAATTTGTGCTGAAGGAAACAATCCACCCGTACCGAATCTCCAAAAGCGGCCAGGGCTTTAAGAGTATCGTCGTGGGTATTGAAACTGTTCATCAGGGCCAGCCGTAAATTCAACCGCCTGGCCCGGCGCAGAATTATCTCCAAAAATGTAAGCCCGTCTTTGACTTCCAGCAGGGACTTGGCGCAAGTAAGCCCCATGCTGGTACCAAGCCCTCCATTCAAGACAATCAGCACCGCCCTTTTCAGTTGCCGCTTGCCAATGGCTTCAAAATCGTTGAGTTGCTCCAACCGGGCAAGCTCATTGTCCTGGACCGGTTCTATCTCTGAATCACATATAAGACCGGTTGCACCCTTTGCCACCTGAAGATAATAGTGAGCAAAGGTTTTTATGGCTACTTCCGGCAACCCGTGCTGCCGCATTTTCCTTTGAAAAGCTTCCAGATGCTCAGTTTTATCGACCTGCCTCACGTTCCGGGGCTACCTCCGCCTGTCAACTCCATTTTTCTTGATTGTTTGCCTAAAGATATCAATTAAAATTCTTAACGGATACTTACTCGACCGCTACGATCCAGCCCATGTTGTCATCGATCTGCCCGTATTGGATATCCATGATTGCATCGAAAAATTTCTGGGCCACGGGACCGACCTTTCCTTCACCTATGGTCATAACCTGGTCCTCGTATTTCATCTGTCCCACAGGGGAAATTACTGCGGCTGTGCCAGAGCCGAAAATTTCAGTCAGGCCGCCGCGGTCATGGGCTTCGAAAACTTCATCGATGCTGATCTTTCTTTCTTCCACCTTCATTCCCCAGCTCTTTGCCAAGCGAATAACCGAATCCCGGGTAATTCCAGGCAGGATGGAACCACTGAGTTCGGGGGTAACCAGTACATCGTCAATAAGGAAAAAAATGTTCATGGCCCCTACTTCTTCAACATAGCGCTGCTCGATGGCATCAAGCCATAAAACCTGGGTGTAACCTGCCTCGTGGGCCTTTTCACCGGCCAGCAGACTGGCAGCATAATTGCCCAGGGTTTTGGTGTCTCCCACGCCGTTACGCACGGCCCGGACATGGTCCCGGGTTACCATAATCTTGACCGGGTTGAAGCCTTCGGCATAGTAAGCCCCCACCGGTGAAAGAATTATGAAAAACCTGTAGGTATGGGAAGCCCTGACGCCCAGGAAGGGGTCTGTAGCTATAATCGTCGGCCTGATATACAGCGAGGTTCCGGTGGCTGCCGGCACCCAGGCCTTTTCCAGCTTAACCAGCTCCTTTAGGGCCTCAAGGGTAAACTTTTCATCTATTTCCGGAATACAAAGTTTACGGCAGGAATAATTCAGGCGTTTGAAATTTTCCTGGGGCCTGAAGAGCTGAATTCCTCCCTTTTGATTCCGGTAGGCCTTGAGCCCTTCAAAAACCCCCTGCCCATAGTGCAGAACCATGGTAGCCGGGTCCATCATCAGGGGACCGTAAGGCTCTATTCTCGGATTGTGCCAACCCTTGTCAGGGGCATAATCCATATTGAACATGTGATCGGTAAAGATTGTCCCGAAACCGAGTTGGTCATCATCTGGTTTGGTTTTTCGCTGATCTGCCAGGGTGATGGTTAGTTGCATTGTTGCCTCCTGGATTAAACTTGGCTTGAATGTACAGATATGCCTTGCGCCTCAACCCCCCCCTCATAGGGGCATGGGTCAGGGGCCTTGGGCTGAATTGGCCCTGTTTGGTTTAAATATTGCCATATCCATTTGTTCCAACAAACTTTCCGGAAAGCTTTCAGCCTGCAGCTCCTGTAAAAAAATTCTGCCGCTGGTGACAATAGTTGGTGACAGAAGACGGCCTCCGCTGGATTGCCCCTGATCGTCAAATGCCACCAAATGAGCCCAAACAAAGGCATGGCCGTGCCGCCATGTCATTCCGCCACTGCAGGCGGCCAGTTCAAAAAGCCCTTCTCCGGTGTTGGTAACATATACCTGCTGGCGGTGATCAAAAGTGCCGACGGTAACCTGGTTGAGCACACCGGACACCCAGAATACTCCTGAAATCAGACGGTACTCTTTACATACATCTTCCAGCGCCTGCAGCAAATCACATGCTGCCGGCAAGGCACCCAAAAAACAGCGGCCTGATTTGAACTCAACCAAAGACGTTCCGTTCATGCTCCTTTTCCCCGGGTGCAAGAGGGTTAAAGTCATACGTTAACATAGGACTTCATGAAATCAAGGCATAAAACAGGTTTATGCTCCCGGAACATATTGCAGATGAGCCGCAAAATCAATTATCAACGCCAGGCAACAAGATATGGCGGGTGTCAGAAACCAGGCCATCAGTATCTGTTTCAAAGTTCCTGCGCTTACCGTGTTGACTCCTTTCACCAACCCGATACCCAGCACGGCACCAATAACTGCCTGCGATGTGGAGACCGGCACTCCCAGGTGGGTATACAGGTGAACCGTGGCCGCCAAAGCCAAAACCACGATCAGGGCTGAAAACGGATCAAGACGGACCAGTTTTTTCCCCACGGTTGCCATTACCGGCCGGCTGAAAGTTATCACCCCCAGGGCAATCGAAAGCCCTCCGATTGCAGCTGCATGCAAGGTATCAAGCATTCCGGCACCTACAAAGACTGCCGTTACGTTGGCCACGTTGTTGGCTCCCAGGGCGTAGGCTCCGTAAGCTCCTGCGATCAGCATGGACCAGCGCAAAAGAAGATCCGCCTGGAAAATGTTTATCCGCAAACGATTGTATACGTATCCCAGCCCATGGTAAAGCATGATGGCACAAAAGGCTCCGCCGACAGGTGTCCCTACCCAGCAGGTGACCACCTTGCCCAGACCGCCAAGATTGATCCGGCCGTTAAGCATCCCCATTGCGACAATAGCCCCAACCACCGCCTGGGAAGTTGAAACCGGAAGACCCAACAGGGTCATCAAGGTGACTGTAGCAGCGGCAGCAACCGACACCACAACTGCCTGCTCCAGGTTCAGGCTGGTCAGACCTTTGAGGGTTTCAATGCCAAAACGACCGGAAACAAGAGCTCCCAGGACAACGAAAACAGCTGCCACCACAGCCGCCGTGCCAAAACGGACCATCCTGGAAGAGACGGCTGTTCCAAACACATTGGCCGCATCATTGGCTCCCAGGGACCAGCCCAAAAATACTCCACCGGCCAGAGCTATCATCTTAGGTGTCTCCGCTTAACCTTTCCAAGCTGATCATACCCTTCTTTTCATGCTCAGGATGTTAATGTATTTAGATACCCGATCAGTCTGGTCGGAAATCATTCCTATCTGGGCTACAAGATCCCTTACAAGAATCTTTTGAAAGGAATCCAGGTCCGATTCAAAAAGCCGGGTTACAATCTTGCGTTCCATGTGGTCGCAGTGGCTTTCATTAGTGTCAATGGTGTTGGATATGGCCCGCAAACCTGAATTTTTCTTAAAAAAGGCCTTAACCTGGCGGATTATCAGGTCACAGCATTCAAGACTGATCCGTACCAGCTCATTGACATCCAGTAACAAAAAGGCAGGCAAGCGTACTTTCTGAGTATGAATCATGTAAAGAATGATTTCGTATAAATGGGGGATTTTATCCAGTTCCTGCAATAAGATCACTATATCCCCCCGGGAATCAGGAATCAGCGTCTTTCCATACATCAGGTCGTTGATTTCTTCCCGCAAATCATCGGCCCGCGATTCGTGTTTGTGCGTTTGCTGGAGGTAAAACTCAAAATCCTGGCAAATCTCTTCCTGCAAAACACAGCCCTGCATGGCCTCAGCAAAGCTGTTGCGACATAATTCCAGTGTTTCAACATACTTAAAAATCAAATCTATCAGAAGGCTTTCTTTTTTAAATAAAAAAGATATCATAACAGACTACTCCAGCACCCGAATATTTCAAAATCATTTTGTTTAATATCACCTGCCACCCGATACTGTACAACGGTTATTTTTCTTGAAGGAAAAATGTAAGGCCTCTATTTTGTATTTAACTCAAGCAGGGATCTACGCGATGCGCCTCTATGCCGGGGATAGACGGACTTTACATGCCATAATTGACATAGCTTTTCCAGTCGGCTATGGTCGATCGAATATAAAATAGACGAAAAGGTGAAATCATGATCAAATTTGACACAGACCAGGCAGCCCGGATAAACCCGGTCCGCCTTGGCTATGAAAGCAAATTCAATTTCCGTTGTCATCACGGGGTAAGCTGTTTTACCAAGTGCTGCCGTGAGATCAACATCATTCTGACCCCTTACGATATAATCCGGCTCAAACAACGGCTTGACTTGAATTCAACCGAGTTTTTAGCCCTGTACACTGAACCGCACATCCTGGAAAAAACCGATCTGCCTGTGGTTACACTCAAGCTCATGGACGATGAACAGAAATCCTGCCCCTTTGTCCGGGATGATGGATGTATCATTTATACAGACCGGCCAACTACATGCCGCTACTATCCCCTGGGTGTTGCCACTTTGCAGCATAAAGAAGGCGCCGATGACGACGGCTTTTTTTTCTTTGTAAATGAACCCCATTGCAAGGGATTCGAGGAAGACAAGCAATGGACGGTCGCCGAATGGCGCAAGGACCAGGGTGTGGATATTCATGACGAGATCAATGCCGAATGGACCGACCTGGTGGTGCACAAACGTTCCTTTCCTCCAAACATCAAATTGACTGAACAAGCCAAGCAGATGTTTTTCATGGTAAGCTACGATATTGATAAATTCCGGCGTTTTGTTTTTGAAAGCACCTTCCTGGAAAAGTTTCCCGTAGAGCAACAGACTCTGGATGAAATCAAGACCGATGATGTCGCCCTTTTGAAATTCGGAGTCAACTGGCTCCAGAACATTCTTTTCAAACAACAGGACCCCCACCAGCAAGCAGCTGCAAAGGCCGACGATAAACCGGATGAATGATCCCATTCAAAAGCCGCCTGCCAGGCCTATGCCCGCCAGGCGGCTTTTGCTTGTTTTAAAGCCTGATCGTAAAATCAATAATTTTGATAAATCAATGACTGGTGAAGATTTGCATCGGCCAGCCGGGCTTCTATATCAACCCCGAAAAATTCGGCCACCGGCCTCAGAATCTCCGGATTTTCAGTGTTAACCTTTCGGGCTGTATCCAGCACCTTTTGGAAGCCATTAGCGGTCATTTTACCCAGGGGACGACGGCATGGTCCCGCCGGCATGCCCAGCAGGGTCATCAAAGTCTTGACCGGCAGAGGATTGCGCGCCCGGCACATTACATCGCCAAATTCACAGTTTTCCGTCGTTTTCACCACAACCAGGTCAAAGAGCGGATCGAGTGCTCTTTTAAGGGACCGGGCTTCTGACAAGTTGCCCTGGTTGATATGCGCAACCATTTGACTAACTGCTTTTGGGGCCACATTACTTATGACCGAAATTACACCGGCGGCTTTTATTTCAGGATCGGTCATCATGGTAAAAGTAAGGCCATCGTCACCTGAAAAAATACAGAAGTCTGCTCCACAGCATTGCCTGGTGCGTTTCATATTGGCCAAGTCACCGGTGGCCTCTTTAACAGTATCGACGTTGGAATACTGCCGGGCCAATATGGCCAGGTCCTCGGGCAATAACTGGGCGCCTGTTCTTCCAGGAATGACATAGGGAATCACCTTCACCTGTGGAAAGGCCGCAGCAATGGGCGCCACGTATTCCCGCCTGATTTCCAGGGAACTTGGACCATTATAGTATGGATCGACCAGCAAGACCGCATCAACACCCAGCCCGACAGCATGCTCTGTTGCTTCAAGGGCCTCGCTGGTGTTGTTGCTTCCGGTTCCGGCAATGGAAAGACAGCGGCCCTTGACCTGGCCTGCCACTATTTCCACCACCAAATTGTGCTCCTGCCAGCCTAAAGTGGGACTCTCGCCGGTGGTACCAACCGCAAGAATGCCGGTTATGCCGTTTTCGACCTGAAACTCAACCAGTTTCTGAAGCCCTTCCCGGTCGATACGACTAGCATCATCAATAAAAGGCGTCACCAGGGCCGTAAAACATCCGGCTTTCATTATTCCCCCTTTTTCAGCTTGTGGTTAAATATCAGTGGGCCAGCAGTCCAATAATTATTATCAAATCTTAACCCGCGGGCATGCAATGCAAAAAACCCCCTGGGTAACTGCATGCACCACCCGCTCTAACTCCTGGATTCTGGGCGAGAGGATCGCTTTGAGGATGGAAAGAAATTTCATGGTCAAAAACAAATTCCTTGCTTGATAGATTTTCTAACAAATAAAAGAGGATATACTTTATGTCAAGTGAAAATCTTCATTTTTCCACTGGTCTGACCAGGAATATGGCGGCCTTAGGACACACTCCGGAGCCTGCCATCGTTTTTGCTTGACAATGCCAGGCGCCCATACTACCGGTCTAGATTCTTATATGCCAGCTCAGGGGATTTCAATCCAGACTGTTGCCCATCAGGTATTAAAATAAAGGAGTGTCCATGCCAGTAGCCAAAAACGTAGATGAATTTATCGCCAAACAACGTGCAGCCATAGCCTCCAACCCGGAATGTGGCACTTCCCACTATAACCTGGGAGTGGCATTGTTAGGGAAAAAACAATATCAGGAAGCGGAACAAGAATTTCTCGAGGCCATAGAATGCAGCCCGGGCCTGGCCGAAGCTTACGTCCAGCTGGGCGGTTTATGTCTTCGCAAGGGAGACCTCGAAGGGTGCCTGGATTGGAACAAACGGGCTGTTAAGGCCCGTCCGGGATTTTCCGAAGGTTGGGGCAACATCGGTTTTGTTCACATGCAACGCGGAGAAGTGGACGAAGCCATCAAGGCCCTTGAAAGGGCGACTTTTTTCAATTTTCGTTTTGTCCAGGCCTTCACAACCCTGGCAAGTGCTTACCTGATAAAGGGCATGATCGATAAAAGCATCGAATCCGGTCTGAAAGCTATTGAACTTGAACCGAAATTTGCCGTAGCCCATAACAACCTGGCCATTGCCTATCTGGAAAAAGGCGAACTGGATAAAGCCCGCCAGCATGCCCAGTCAGCCCAGGATCTGGGATACGAGGTAGCCCCTGAAATTCTGAAAGAGTTGGGGTTGCAAGAACAAGCGTAATGACCAAGCCCGCGCAATCCGACACAAGCAGCCGGTGGGCCAAACAGGGCTTTGAATTTTTCCTGGAATCCCCTGCTTTCCCGGTATCAAGCGGGGATCCGATCTGGAAAAAACCTCTGCCCGCCGGGCCTGGAAAAATGCCGGAAGAAACCTGCACGCCTGAAGACAGACAAAAGATTACTTATGGTGATCTTTTTTGCGCTGTGGCCGACTTTCTTTCCAGGCCTGATACCTGGCAAAAAGCAAACCTGCCAATACCGGTAAATGCCATTCATCCAACCCGGATTTTCCTGGCAAAACACGGTGCATTTTATCACCCCTGCCGGATTGAAACCGGAAAAGACACCCCCGCCTTGGTGGTCAACGTGGCTGTTTCAACACCGGGTCGCGAAATTATTGAAACAGAATTCAACAATTTTATAAAGCTCGGCCGAACCAAGGCTGCCGGATTCCTGCCAACTGTTTATCACCTGGGTCATGGCAGATGCACGCACGAAATCAACCTGCCCATGTTCATGGGTCAGTGGCTGGATGGTTATTACGAATTTCACCTGAGTTTCATCCAGGCAAAGCTTCAAGTTGCAGCCTGGAAGCCGGAAGGCAAACAGGTACTGGACAGAATGCAGGTAACTGCTCTGATGCGCCAGGCCGCATGTATCCTGGCGGCTTGCTACGATCCCATTTCAATGGAAGCTGTTGGCCGCTTTCACCAGGCTGCAGGTGATTTCGTTGTACGACCGGTCAGGGGAGATCTGCTTCAGCTGCGACTGATAAGCATTCGTGAATACCGGCCTCTCACCGACAGCCGGAACAAACGTGCGGATTTGCATCTTGTACTGGACGGTTTGCTGGTACTACTTTTGAAAACGTCTCTGCAACTGCGACTTGACAGACTAGACGGCGTTGGCCGTTATATTTTATATCCGTCCTGGACCTTGGACCCCAT
>JALVQM010000349.1 GCA_027025615.1 Desulfobacteraceae bacterium
ATCTGGCGCCCCATTATTTTCTTTGGATAAAAACCCTTGCTGAGACTGCGGGAAATAAAAGGAGCGGCAGTGGTCTTTAGAAACTTGGTGGCAAAGCCCCCGGAGCCAAACAGCAACTGGGCCAGGTTTTGTCCGGCGGCATCCTGGATTTCCACCATAACTTCCGTTTCCCACGCTTTCTGAAGGTTGCAGGCTGTTTCGCGGTTTATGTATTCAAGGGCGAAAATCAGGTTGCCTCCCAGAAGATTGAAAAAATGGGTTCCTTTTTGCTTCCGGCTGCTGGCCATTACGGTTTTGAGATGGTTGAATTGCCGGCGGGCTGTGAAAAACGGTGTTTCGCCCACTGCCGGGTCCTGCTGGTAGATTTCCTGGGCCATCTTAAAAGCAACCTGGGACGACTCGGCCGCCTTGGCAAGCTGCACCAGAGCTTCTGTAAAAGAAAGGTAGGCCCGGGCCGCTTCAAAGCGGTCTTCAATACCCATAGATGGCTGGGATTTGATCCCCAGGCTTTTTTCGGCCTTGCTAAGCTTGCTTTTGACTTTTTTGGTTGCTTTACCCAGCAGGCCCGGTTTTTTCTTTTTTTCGGCCTTTACCGTGATCGATGCCTGCTTGATTGACTGCAGGTCATAGATGAAATCAGCCCAGGCCGGAAATTTCTTCCAGTCCTTAAAAACTTCAAGTTGATGGGCTATGGTTTCAAGAGCCGCCAGGTAAGGATCCTGGTCTGTTCCCAGCCGGGCCAATGCCGCCTGCCATCGCTGGCGTTGGTCTATTTTTTGCCAGGCCTTGACAAAGCCTCCGGCAAATTTTTCCCAGGCCGCAACGTATGTCTTGCGGTACCAGTTGTTGAATTGCAATTTAGCCGAGGCCATTACAAGGGGATCCGGCAGAGCCGTTTCGATTTCAGCCAGGGTTGCTTCGATTTTTTGTTTGCCGGCCAAAGTAAATGACGGGCTGACGAATGCCGCCGGGGCGGCGCTTTCGGCTTTCCAGAAATCGGCAGCCGAAACAGCCTCTATGTCAGGATCGTTATCTGCCCATGCGGCAATCCATCGCAGGTTGAAATTTTGCAGGGTGACAAGATGCTTGAGCCATGTCTGCAAACCGGTCAGCTCTTCGTTAACCCCCTCGCTGCCCGGCTGCCAAGCCAAGGCATACAGATAAAGGTCGGAAAGCTTGGTACTGACTTCGGCAATAACCGCAGTTGAAAGCAAATCGGCTTCAAATCCCGGTTGAGGCATGGCCTGTAGCTGGAGCAGATCTTTTCCCTCAAGTTTGGCCCGCAACAGGTTTATTCGCCTGGCAAGGTGCAGGATATAGGCACCCATGGTCTTGCCGGGCGTTTTTGCCGACAATTTGGTTAACCGTTTGGCCAGACGGCGATCAAAATCTGCTAAAAAACCCTTCCTGAACAGGTTGCCGTACTTGGCCTTGAGCTGCTCTTCCACGTCCAATGACTCGTTCAACCCGAAACGCGGAATCCACCAATTTGAGTTACGCCGGTTTATTTGGGCAACAGCCTGGCGGAAACGGTCCATGGTAATGACATCGTTGAGCAGTTCGCCTTGCAATACCGGTGGTTTTGAAAAGGCCTGGGAGGCATCCCGCAAGGTGGCCAGGTTTTTTATGAACGCAAAACTCAGCAGACCGCACAATGCAAGGGAAACGGCTAACCAGGCTGTCAATCCCAGGTTGCGGGTCAGTCTGCGCCACTGGTTGCTGTGTTGGGTGGGTTGAAAAAGGTAGCGGTCAGCTGGCAGGATTTGACTGAAAAAGTCATGTAAAAAGAGGCCCTTTTCGGTTTCCGGCAGGGCCTGTTGTTCTTGAATCAGTCCCAGCTCACCGAGCAGTTGTGAAAAAGGAGTGCCTTCCTGTTTGCCGCTGGAAAAAAAGATACCACGCAGCATCGGGGTTTCCTGGTATGGAGTTTGTTGAAAAGCACTTTCCACGAAACGGGACAGCTTGGGATGGATAGATTTCAAAGCTTCGGGGAAGACCAGCAGGGATGGGTCGATTTGGTTGCCTGTTTTTTGGTTGCATATGAGCAGCAGCAGGTCATGCAGGCGTTGGCTGACTGCGGCGAACACCTGCTTTACCAGCTTGGCCGGATCGGGTTCAAGGTCGTGATTAAGTCCGCCCATGGCCTGTTTGAGAGCCTCTTCCGGCAGGCTGTCGCAAAACTGGGTTGCTCCGGGGATCAGGTCGCACTTGGTTACCAGGACATAAACCGGGCACTTGGCTCCTATGACCCGCATCAATTCGTCCATACGTCGCCGGATTTCCAGGCCGTCGGCGGCCAGCTCCTCTGCAGTCTGTCCGGCCAGCTTGTCGGCCGCTATGGTTACCACCAAACCGTTGAGAGGTTCTTTTTTGCGGAACTTGGCAAGCAGGGAGAGGAATTTTTGCCATTCATCCTTGTCACGACCCTCGTCGACAGGCAGGGCATATCGGCCGGCGGTATCGATGAGGATGGCTTTGTCGAAAAACCACCAGTCACAATTACGGGTGCCTGAAATTCCGGCGGTACGGTCCATCTGGCCGAAAGGTGACGACAGCTCTGCGCTCTTGATGGCCGTGGTTTTTCCCGACCCGCTTTCTCCTATGACCATGTACCAGGGCAGAACGTAAAGTGGATTGCCCAGCTTGCGCAGGTGGGATTTACGCAGAGCCTCGACAGCTTCTTTCCAGCGTTGCTGCAGCTGGCGGGCTGCTTCCTTGTCCGTGTCGGGTAGTCGTCCGCGGGCTGCTTCGTCCTGGGCGATAACCTGATGGACAAAAAGTTGTTCCCGGCGGCGCAGCCGGATCCGGCGGATTGCAAAAATACCCGCAATGATACCAACAAGGGCCAGCAAAACAAAAAAGCCCAGCCACCAGGGCCAGCCAAGCATCATAACAAGGCCGAAGCTGAAACATACTGCCAGGGCTGCCAGGGCCAGCACGACGATTACCTTTATAATTTTCAGCAGCAAATCTTTCATTGTCAGGGCACCGTACTGATAAGGGTCTGTCCAAGATGACTTAGAATAAAATGGTACACCAGATACAAGACGCCGAACAGGACCACCGGGCTGGCAGCCGCAACAGCCGTAATTGGTGACAACCTTTTTTCCTGCCCGGCGGGCTGATCTTCCTGTTGGCGAACATAGGCTTCCGGAAACAGCCTTGTCTGCTGCAGGGAAGGTGTGCCGACCGAACTTCCGAAAAGTAACTTGAGATTAGAAGTTTTTAGTTGTTCCAGAAGGATTTCGTCACCCGGGTTGCAGTACTGGCCGCTGAAACCCAGTGCCAGGCAGAGATAATAAACCTCACGAACTTCCCGTTGCTGAAGCCCCAAGGTGTTCAAGCGGTCAAAAAAAAGTTCTCCCGCATCGGCGGTTTGGTAATATGTTCTTTGAAGGGACCGGCGTTGCCATTGGCTGCGTCCCGGCCAATCTGATCCCATGATGGCTTCATCGATCCAGGCGAAAACCGCGAACCTCGCCAGGTCAAAATCCGCTTCGCTGAAACCGCTGTCGACGGCCTTTTTATGACTTTGCTCGATCATTCGTTCCATGTCCGCCCGAACCTGGTTGTAGTCCGGGGCCTGATTCGGCTGGCAGCGAACCAGGGAAACGGTGTATGCCATCAATTCCATGAAACAGTCAGACAGGCGCATAAGTCAGCTCCTTGCCACGATCATCAATTCTATCTTGAGGTCTTCAGGGGCCGCATCCCAGTACAGGGCCAGGTTGCGTCCCTTGACCACATTGGACCATTGGTCGTCGTGGAGGTCGATTTGAAAGTAAAGAGCCCCGGCTTTGCGAGGCAAAGACTGGGGGGCAGAGTCAAGAGGAGTCATTCCAACACCGGAAAGCGAGCGGGCGATCAGAATCGGTAGTGATTCACGGCTGCCCAGCTTGGCGATGGTAACCATGGATTCAAGGGTCTGCTTGGGGTCGGCTTCGGACTCGACCATCAGGTAAAAACGGTTCCGTCCTTCGAATACCGCTGGTGGCAGTTCAGTCGCATAGTAGGTGCCGTCAAAATCCATGGCCAGAACATAGTCCGGTCCGGCGGTAATTTCGTCCAGCAGCCTGGTGACAGAATCCTGGGCTGAGCTGAAACAGGCTCCCAGGTCACGATGATCGTAGGTCGGCAGGGCCTGGTTTTCTGGTGACGAGCCATCGTAGGACGTATGGCCGGAGAAGGTGGACAGTTCACCAATCAGTTGACGCAGCAGTCCGTAAAGCTGCCAGGGGTGAACCCGGCCTGCAGCGGTCATGTGTTCCAGCAAGGAGGCGTAGCGGTTCAGGGAACGCAGGGCCAACAGATAAACCATGTCCCGGGAACCGAATTCTGCCGAGTGCAGCCCCCGGTCCGATTTGTATGCTTCCAGTTGCCGGCAGCGGGCGCTGATCTGATCGCGGATTTCTTTGACCATGTTAAAAAGAATTTGGTCCGCAGCGATTGAAATGCACGGTGGAATAAAGCCGGTTGCCAACCGGATACGGTCCTGATCCCTTTCCAGGCGTGCTATGGGAATAAGTTCCCAGTCGCCCAGGCTGTCAAGCTCTGTTTCCCAGAATAGCTTTAACACCAGATACATCTGCTGGATCTGGGCCTCGGGTCCGTCTGTATGCAGGTCGGACACCTGGGATGCTTCGGCTGTGGTGACATAGCGGGTGTTGACGTCCTGGATATGGTCCAGGGAAGTTGTAACAGTTACATTCTGGCCGGAAGGATTCCACTTGCGCAGCCCGAGGTAGATATCTAATGGTTTGCTGCCGTCCTGCCAGGCTTCTTCAAAATTACGGGCCTCGGCCACGGCATTATCAGGCAGGGTTGCAAAGGTGGCGTCCGGGAAAATAAACTTGCCCTGGAGAAGTTGAAAGCTGCGATTGTCAAGGGCCGCGGTTTGAACCTGCATGCTTTCCACCCCCCACAAATAGGGTGCCAGGCATTCCAGGCTTTGGGCGGTCAACCCCTGGATCCAGCGGTCGGAAAGCTGAAGATGTTGGGGTTGCAGAAAAAGACCCTGGTGCCAAAAGAGAGGTTTTTCTATCATTTCAGTTCCTTGGCAGTAGTTATCTGGGAAGGCCCAAGTTTAAGGAATAGATTGAGCTTGGCCGGTCTGGACTCCCTGGTCCGCCTGAAGAATCCTTTAGTTTCAACAACGGCGGGAATATTGAACATTCGCGTCATGCGGTTTTTTTCAAGAACCGTGTAACCGGCCGCAACAGCAACATACTTTGAGCCTTCGGCCCGGTCCAGGTTGACGGTGGACTGCTGTCCCGGGCGGACAATGATGCGTTTGGCAGCAGTCACACTGTTGTCGAACAAAGAGCAGTTGAGCAGCTTGTAAATCCCGTTTTGGTCCTGGGTAAGCTGGTTGAACCCGTTTGGGTCACTGAGTTGGTATATACAGACCAGGAGAGTATGGGGTGCGCCATCGTCGAAGTTGAGATCGGGATCGGCCTCTACCTTGATACTTATGGCATCCTTGGCGTAGGTCCATTGCGTTGGCTTATGTTGTGGGGAAAAGCAGGCTGTCAGGGCCAATAAAGCCACCAGACTGCAGATCAATCCTGATACTCTTGTGGTTTTCAATTTTCCTCCTATAATTACTTGGCTTATTGACAGTTTCTTTCAAATTCGCGCAAAAGTTCTTCCATAAACTTGCCTGAGTCGAACCATTTGCGGATTCTTTCGATTTTTTCCACCAGAATTTCGTAGTCTTCGGCTTTGCGTAAAGGTCCGATCTTGATTCCGCCACTGCGCTCTGAAGCAAGTGCTGACGGGTCCAGGGCGTCCAGGATCTGTTTGACCTTGGCCTGTGCCGCTGCCTTGAATGCTTCGTGGACCTTGAGGAAAGCATCGGCAATCTGATCCAGATGTTCTTCGAGACTCCTGGACTCAGCATCTCCTTCCAGATGATCACCGATGACCCGGCGGATGGTCTTTTCTGCCTGGGCATGGTCCCTGGACAGGGTCTTGTTGATTACGCCGATAACCTTGTTCAGGGCGTCAAAGACAGTATTTATTGATTGGGCCAGGCGCTGGGACAGCTCGCCCGGATCAATGTCAGCGGTGTCGACCTGCCTGCCGAGTAAAAGAGAACATATGCCGGATAAAAACTCATCGTTGCCGCCAATGTCGGAATGAGACGGCGTACGGCAGGACTGTTTGATGACACCGTACACGTTTGCCAGTATTTGAAGACGCTGTTCAAGGGGCAGTTGGTCCAGGCGCTGATGCAGGAGATTCTCTATGGCCTTTTCTGCATCGGAAGGACTTGCCGCATAGATAGCGCGGACATCCTCAGCTAGCTTACCGGCAGTTGGTGTCAGGACAGTTGTCATTTGGCACCTTTTCCATTCTCGGGATTCAAAACAACTGTTGCTTCAAGATCTTCCTGCTCCCCGGTGGTTTGCCCGGAATCTTCCCGGGCCATATTATGATCGCTTGGCTGTTGCGAGCCTTGGGTCTTGCCCAGTACCACGGTTTTTTCCAGGTCCGTTTCCTCCGCCGGGGATGATACCCCGGGTTGCGGGGTGTCGGCCCCGGGTTTCAGCACTACAGTTTCATCCAGCTCCGGCTCTGCCTCGGCGGCGGATGTGTCCAGCACCATTGTCTTTTCCAAATTTATCCTTCTGTTTTCAGTCCCGCCGCCCGCCCGGGCATCGGACTGGTCGTCACTGGCCGGTTTTAATACAATAGTTTGCTGCCAGTCACCGTCCTGATCCGGAACAGTTGCAGACCAGCGCTTTTGAATCCGTTCCAAAATAGCGGCAAGTTCCTGTCCATTAGGGTCGACTTCCGGCTCAGTGGTGCCGGCGGTAGCAGGCCCTGGATGGATGTCCAGGAGACGTTGCCGGATTTCATTGTTGAGTTGTTCAAGCTCGTTCAAGATGCTGGCAAATACCTCAGCAGAATCTTCTTCGATACCGGATCGAAGCATGTTCAGGCCAAGGCCCAGAATATGCGTCCACTTGCTCAGCTCGAAATTTCCCAGCTCGATTTGACGTGGTTTCCAGAAAATCTGGCCGGGTTGAAATACCTGGTTCCAGTCAGAGACTTTGTCCGGATCAGATAACTTGTCCCGGGCGGCAGAATCGGCATCAAGTTTTTCCAGGGCGTTCATCAATTCTGCCGGACCCTGGGTGCTGTTGGCCAGGAGTACGTAAAACCAGGCGGCTGCCTGAAACTGGCGACGATGGGCTTGGTTAATGGTCGCAGTGCCCCGATGAGTGAAAGGTTTTGCAACCGTGTCGACCAAAACCGGGTCGAATTGCCACAGCTGAGGCAATCCCCTTGCCTGGCATCCAAGGCGTATCCAGAAACTTTCTACAGACCAAGGGCTGATGCCATTGGGCATGGTGTTTCCGGCAGCTTCCACCTGTTGCAGGATTTCGACAAGGAGGCATAGTTTCAGGTGTAAAATCTCCAGCCATAAACGAGCCGGTTCAGTGGATATGAAAAGTCGTCGGTCTTTCAACCGGGCTTCCAGGGCCTGGCAACGTACCTGGCGACCTGCAGAAGCCCTGGCCATATCGGCGGTTTCGACAGGTCCGGCACCTAACAGCGGTACGAAATCTTTCAGGTTTACCTGTAAATCCTTGAAGGCCAGCATGTAAAATGGATAAAAGGACAGGGCAACCAGGTTGTCAACTGCTGCCATGGAAGAGCCAAAGCATTGCTGTTCCTGCTCGCAATTGATGCAGGGCAAGAGGCTGTCTGGGCTGTTTTTTACCTGCAGCTTCCAGGAACGTACAAGGGCCTTGCCGTCCAGGACCTTGGCCGATTCGTTGCCCGCATATTCTTTTATATAAAATGTGGCCCTGGCACTGTCCCGGATACACTGCGGGCAGTACATGAAGCGTACCAGGGACTTTGAGTAAAGCGGCAGTCCAAAGGACCCCAGCAAAGTATCGTCGGTGCACAGACTCAGTTCGTTTCCGCAATGGGGGCACGGAGGATGAAAAAACACTTTGGCAAAACGGCAGTAAAATAAAGCTTGCAGAGGTTCAAAGTGGTCCTTGGCATCGACAAGATCGACAAAAACATTGTTTTGTCCATGTTCCAGGTGGTGCTTACGTGAAGTTTGCCATAGTTGATCAACCAGGGCGTTGGTAAGTTCGTCCATTCCATTGGACAGAGATGGATATAAATCTTTCTGGACCAGTAAAACCAGGCTGCTGATCTCTGTACTTCCACAGGTTATACTGGCGTCCAGCATATGTGCCAGGGGTCCGGCTGCCGGGGTTGTGGCAAAAGGGAAACCGCCGGTATGTTTTGCCGGAGTCAAAGTCAACCGGACTCCGGTCTGGGCAGGGGCGAGCAAAGGCAGCAGTGACGGAATTTTATGATCCTGGTTCACGGCCAAAATTATAAATCCTGTTCGGTAAATCAGAACGAACCGTCAGCATTGGCGCGTCTGGCAGATTGATTGCAACAAGTTTTTAACAACGGACCTGAAAGTTGCAAAAGCTCTTTATTCCATAAACTTATAAACTACCTTAAAATCTTTCGGCGGTCAAGAAAAGCCCGGTTTATTTAATTGTTACTGGAAATTTCTTCCTTGCACCCCGGAAGAATTTCGACTTCTTATTAAAAGGTCCGGGCCCGGGGGCAATTTTGTCAGGCTGAATTTTATCCCGAGCGATACCGCAGCAAAAAAAGCAAGATACGGGCCAACAACCGGCAATACAGTGTTTGTTTATGGCTTGTTTGGTTTTGTACAAAATAACAGGATATTAAATGTGTTTCAGTGATGTTGCTTTTGAGATTGAGGGGAGAATCAGCCTTGTTTGTGATGATTAAATTGTTCTGTGTGTATATTAATTCATACGGTTTGAATCAAAAAATACCCGTACCCGGCCAAAAATGATCAGCTGGTTTTTGGATTACATGTCCCTGACTCAGGAATGACATCCAGAGCCTGTCGGATGTGATCGCAGAATATTGAAGTTGCGGCCGGAGTATGTCCCAAGCCGCGGGGGTCAAGGGAAACGGTAAGGCCGGCCTTTTCAAATGCGGTTTTCCAGCAATCCTTACCTTCCATCAGGTCTTCCTTGAAATGGCGTCCGGCAACAAGCATAAACGGTACCAGACGAACCTTCCGGGCACCGCTTTCCAGCACCTGTTTCAGGGTCTGTTCCATTCCTGGATGATGGTCGATAACCCCAACGTGGAAATTCGGGCCGTATTGCTGCCGCAATATCTTTTCGAATGCAAGGTATGTTGTCCAGGCCGGATGATCGGTGCCGTGGCCAACCAGGACTACCGCTTGTCCTTTTTCCGGTTTTCCAGCCAGCCCCCTTGCCAGCCGAAGATGATCTTTGTAGCTGCTGAGCAGGGGCAGACCGATGCTGGTCCTGATGGGAGGCTGTTCGGTATCTTTAACCAGGCGGAAAAATTCGTGGCCCCAGGTCAGGTGCAGGGATTGGACAACAGCCCACCGATATCCTTGGCGGTGAAGTCCCCTCAGCACCTGGGCCAGGGCGGGTGCATCAACAGCTTTTGCCTTCAGGCGGTCCCTCACCATCCGGGAAGAATAGGCCCTGCTTACAGGATGCCCGGTAAAGTTTTCCTCAACCTGTTTCTGGATAAAGTCATAAGTTTGAAGGGCCCTGGTGGTGGTGCCGAAAGCCGTGAGGACGATAGGTGTTTTCATGACTGTCATAACGATCTGTTTTTCAGAATGGGGTTAAAAGAAAATCTGTGCTTCTAATCCCGGGTATACCTGTTGTGGTTGAATCTGTTAAGCTGAGGGTTATCTATAAAGCCGGTCGTCCGTCCAGGGTTTTGACAGCCTGCCAAAGAAAAAGCGTTTTGTGAAGCCAAAACTGCACAAGGCAACCTAAAAAACATAGCCGGTTTTCATCGTCAAGGATCTTGCGGAAAAGGGAATTGTCGGTTTTCGGTAAAAGGTTTTGCGGCACCTGGTCTAAGTTTTCACCTCGCTTGAAGTTGTCTCCGGCCGCCGGGTATGCCGGAGCTGTATTGTGAAACAGGCGCCGCATGATTTTACGGCCGGAAAACCTTTACCATGGCCTCCAGATGATGCCCCGGCTGTTTTTCTGGGCCCGGGCTTTTTCCATGTGGCGCAGGGCGGCCAGCTCCCGCTGCAGGTCGCTTTCGGTCAGTTCTGCGCCAAGTAGGGCATGCAGGGCTGCCGGTTCGATCCCCCCGGTTTCCTTTAGGATTGATAGAATCCTGGATTGGATAGGGGTGAGTTCTCCGCTTCCGCCGGAATGTTTTTCATAGGTCTTGGCACTGTGCACCGCCCATGGATCGCAGGTGCGTACCGGTGAAAGAGCATCCAGGTAACAGTCTTCGCAAAGGGTCTGGCCCAGGTGTTCCCGGGCCTCGCTTTCGTTTATAACCTGGTTACAACGTTCACAGCGCATAGTCTGCCTCCTTGTCAAAACCTGTTTCGAGCAGGATGGTACCACCATAAGCGTTCCTGCTGATGCCTGGGTTCTAGCCAGAGAGGCTGTCCCAGAAGTTGCGGGCCTGGTCTGCAGTCGAAACCCGCCCTGTCCGGCCTGCTCCGGTCCGGTTGCCGCGCAGCCGGGCGATTCGCTCTTCAAGGGGCGGATGGGTGGAAAAAAGGCTTGCCAGGCTGCGTCCGGAAAGGGGCGCCACGATGAAAAGGTGGGAGGTGGCCGGGTTGGTTTTCAGCGGCAGGCGGCCGGAATAGGCCCCCAGTTTTTCCAGGGCCCTCGCCAGGCTTTCGCCTTCGCCCATAAAGCTTGCTCCGGTGGCATCTGCCAGGTATTCCCGGGAACGGGAAACTGCCATCTGGATGATCATGGCCGCGATGGGGGCGATTATGGACATGGCGATAAGCCCCAGAATTCCGCCTCCTTCTTCATCGTCCCGCATCCCGCCGAAGATGGCCGACCAGCGGGCAATATTGGCCAGGATCATTATCGCTCCCGCCATGGTGGCGGCAATGGAACCAATGAGAATGTCACGGTTTTTAACATGAGCCAGTTCGTGGGCCAGCACGCCCATGATTTCACTTCTGTCCATTAATTTCAGAAGACCTTCAGTGACAGCTACCGCTGCATGCTGAGGGTTGCGGCCGGTGGCAAAAGCATTGGGTGCCTGCTCGGCCATGATGTACAGCCTGGGCATTGGCAAACCGGCACGTTGGGTCAGTTCGGCCACCATGGACCAGAGTTCAGGGGCCTGTTGCCGATCAACCTGGCGGGCGCCGTACATCCTGAGCACAATTTTGTCAGAGTACCAATAGCTGAAAAAATTCATGGCCGCTGCCAGGAAAAAGGCAATTATCATTCCTGATCGTCCTCCTATCAGGCGGCCGATCAAAATAACCAGAGCTGTCATGGCCGCCAGCAGGAAGGCGGTTTTTATTCTGTTGGACATTGCGGATATTCCTCCCGGGTTTTCTAATTTTGATTAACCGGCCGGCTGACCGCTTTTCAGGTTAAATATAAGCTTTGGCGGCCTGATGGCAAGCCAGCGCTTTCGGGTTTGTCTGGAGTTTCCGGGAGCAGGATGCAAGGCTGCAAGACCATTGGGCTGGTTTCCTTTTTGCCAGGTGCCAGGGCGATTTGGAAAGATTTACTTGACAATTGCTCATAATCTTCCCACTAAGGGAAGCAGTTGAGACTGGAATAAGGTTTTTTATTTTTTACCGCCTCTGGCGGTCTGCAAGGAGTTAATTTTGATGAGCGATTCATCCATTAATGACGATTCAAACATGGATCGAACCGATGACAATGAACCTTCATTTGCCGAATTG
>JALVQM010000350.1 GCA_027025615.1 Desulfobacteraceae bacterium
AACCTCTTGGCGCCATACTTGGTGGAGCGTTACTCACCAACCGTGATGATCTGTGGGATAGTCTCTCACAGCAACAGCTTGGAGAACCAGACGGAAGGGAAACATGCAATCGTATGCTTAAAACATTCCTTGCATACCGGCTCAAACCTTTGATCCTTAAACTGCCAGGAACCAACAAATACCAACATGCAAGCAATGGCGTTGCTGATATTGAAGCGTTTAAGATGAAAAACTACCAACAATACACGCCTCGATCAATCCACCCATTGCAAGCCAAGGTTGCCATGCAATGCAGTAAGCGGGAAGATTCATATATTGCTATCCGCAAACAAAACGCCGACCGCCTTACAGAGCTCTTACGAGACCAGAGCAGTATTCAGTTGCCTCATTCATCACCAAATCGCCCTCATTCCTTCACCTATTATCCAATAGTTTTCCGGAAACACTCACGTTACCAGATTGGTGAGAGATTGGCCGCAGCCGGTATCGAATCAAAATGGCGCTATTATCCTCTTCATTTACAACGGAGCTTTGTGGGAATAAAACAAACAGACCTTTCAATGAGTAAAAAATTATGGAGCAATCATTTATTGATCCCTGCCGGTGTTTATACAACAACAGAAAAAATTGAATACTTGGCAAATGCTATCAAGGACGCTCTGCATCATTAATTATTCAACAACGAAGAATTCATAGGTTTCCTGAGAATAAAAACAAAACCAGGTGATATCCAGGTCATCATATCTATAAATTTCCATGGGATAAAAGATATTATTTGCCAAAAAAATTGTGACCTTCCACAGTTAGAAGGGTTTTTTATAATATAAGGTACCGCATTAGTTACATGAAACTTGTTTAACCATTTTTTTAATGTCCAATAATTGACTGAATAGGCATCAAGTTCAGCTTTTGAACCACATACCTTTAATAATTTAATGGCAAGTTCCCGTGGCAACCAATGAATAAATGGCCAGAAGACATGGGGCTCTATCGGAAATAACAAATTAGGTCCGGCAAAATAACAATATCCACCTGGTCTTAAAATTCGATAAATTTCAGCAATTAAATACTGTGGATCTTGAACATGTTCATATACCTGGTTGCAAACAATCACATCAAAACTGTTATCAGCACAAGACAGATTCTCTATTGACTCATTGACAAAATGTAAATTTGCATGCATTTCCTGAAATTCGTCCCATCGTGACCAAGGTTCAGCATCGATTCCAAGAACAGATTGTACTTGTGGTGCAATACATGCAGCTATTCCACCACTACCGCAACCAATATCAAGCCATTGTGTTTTTTCCAGTGGAAGACGTGTTGCGTACGCCATGGTTTGCAGAATTGCCTGGGCCTTTTTACCTCTATCTTTTGCACCCCAGCGAGGTTCTTTTATGCCCTTATTAGTCATTTCCAAATAATTTGCTTATCAATTGATGAACAGCATTTTCCATATTAAAATCATGGGAAGATTGTTTCAGGGCAACGGCAAATTTTCTGGGAGCCTGTTTTAATATCTCACCAATGGCATCGCTGAAACTTTGCGCGGTCACTTTCGTGGCCAAGATACCAACCTGATACTTCTGTATTAAACGCGGCAGATCGCCAACCGGCATACAAACCACTGGGCATCTACACTTCATGGCGTCCGAGAACACAACAGGGATACTTTCTATCCTGGAGGGGATAAGGATATAATCAGCCCATAATAACAATTCGACAGCTTCATCCTTATTTAAATATCCTAAACTGGTCACTGGACGCCCCTGTTCTCCTAAAGCAGAAATACCTGACTTTACAATATGTTCCATAGGACCACCGCCACAAATGCGAACTTCTTCAATACGGTGCCATGAACTTTCTCCTAACAACATGAGGCTATCAAGAAGCAAATCAACCCCTTTATTACGATGCCATCTGCCTACAAAAGCAATACGATATGGCGGCTCTTCGGATAGTTTTTTTTCTTTTGGAATATGCAGTGTTCGCGTGCTTGGCAAAAAATGGCATAAACGCTTCGAAAGGGTAGCCACATCCTTTTTAAGTTGAAATCCATCGGCAAAATTACAACAACTGTCTCTCAGGACGATTTGCAAAATGTTTTTTATTAAAGGGATCCTACCTAATCTCCATATATCACTCCCTAACGCCCAGGTTGAAAAAGATATTTTATAGTGTTTTGCTATAGACCAAGCCCAATAGCCAGACGGCAAGACCCATAATGCCAGAATGTGATCAACCTTTTCATATTTTACAACATCTTCAACTATTGCCCTGCCATTAACTAATGTTGTAAAAATAGCAAGCCAGTGTAATGGATTATACGCTTTTAACAGCGATAACGGCTGACGCGGTGCGTAAAAACGCTGGATCACAAAATTGCCACTAATCTTTTCAAAATCCTTCTTCACTCCGGGAGCAATAACAGTGATCCTGACCTTTTCCGCCAGAGCACAGGCAAAGTCCATAACAAAAGAGCCCGCAGCCTCACTACCATCACTGGAAACAGGGTAGGACGTTGTGATAAGAACAATATGTCTCAAGAGTGTTTTTCCAGAATAAGCCGATAACCGTGCGGCATAAAATTATCACCGGGACTTATTAGGGACAAGAACCAGCAGAACACATTAATTGGAACAATTATTGGTCCAATAATCACTGATAACAAGATTGCTGTTTTTTTGTTTTTAATCCAACCTAACAATAGATTACAAAGAGCGAGATTCAGTAACAGGCCTGCGGTTTCCACTGACTTACCCAACAATACTTCTTCTTTAATAAAAAAGCCATGTCTCAAGACCAAATGGCGTAAGCCATACAATGTCCAGCGCTGGAAGTCCAACGGTGCATCGTGAATTGGATACAAAAAAGGGACCTGTAACACAAAAGTTCCTTTATCTTTTATTACCCTGGCGATTTCACTCAAACACATATTTGATTCCGGAAGGTGTTCAAGAACATCTAACAGTAATACACTATCCATTGTTGCATCTGCAAACGGCAACCGTTGCGCATCGCCAAAGACATCCGGACTGGTTTTATACCACTGCGTAGCCGTCTGATAGTAATCCAGGCCAACATATTCTGAATTTTCCGGGAGATAATTTCTGATAAATTGGTCAGCACATCCAACATCCAACACTCTACCCTTAACAACCTTGCCTATTTCCCTATTTTGTTCATCGCGTCCCTTATATACAAACCACTGTGGATGAAGACATGTATGTTCAATATTCTTCAGAATTTTTTTAATATATCGATAACTCATTAATCAGAAATCAATCAGAAACAAAAATTATCTATTATTACGCCACCCGGTCATAACGCATCTGGGAAATCTGTTCTGCTACCAGCCCCATCATAAAAACAATGAGAGAGCTGTTGAACAACAAAGCGGACATGTTGGTGAACCGTCCCTGGGTGATAAATGTGTACAGGTAATACGTCAGGGCCAGGAGAAAAAGAAATGCGCTGGTGGGCAAAAAGACGCGCATGGGTGAAAAGAGTGTTGCAACTTTGGTAATGATAAGAAAAAACCTGGTTCCGTCCTGAAACAGTTTTATCTTGCTCCTTCCCTTTCTTTTTTTTGTCTGGATAGGAACATATTTAACGGTTCTGCCACTGCGCAAGTAGCCCATGGTGAGGGTCGAAGGATAGGAAAAAGTGTTGGGCAGCAGATAGATGAATTGCCGCACCGTTGAAGCACGGACCAGGCGAAAGCCGGACGTTAGGTCTTCTACCTTGAATTTTGTCACATAAGAGGCAAACCAGTTATACAGTTTATTGGCAATGTCCCTGTGCAGACGGGTTTCAGATCGGCTGGTCCTGGCACCGACCACCATGTCGAAGGAGTCTTTATATTCAAGGAGCCGGGCGATATCTTCAGCCTTGTGCTGGCCATCGGCATCCATCATCACGATCCATTCCCCCTGGGCCATGCGCAGGCCGGTTTTCACCGCCGCTCCATTACCTATATTATAGGGATGCG
>JALVQM010000351.1 GCA_027025615.1 Desulfobacteraceae bacterium
CCTTGATCTTACTGACTATCTCTTCAAGTTGCTCCCGATCGTAATGCTTGCCCATTGAACACCTCCTGACATCGGAGGTGTGGGGTATTTATTGAAATTTTTTGTCCTATTTATCTTACGCTATGCAGTTAGTAAAGAAACAGACTGGGTTTGATGTCAAGGGAGCCCTCCAAGAGGATTCATGCCCTCAGGATACTATTCTTGAGAGAGATGTCATTTATTACCTGCGCAAAATGAAAACAGAGTTCAGTACCCTTGTTAATTCTTTGATTGAGCAGAAAGGTGACAAACTTGTTATTTTCATCGATGATTTGGATCGTATCAAACCGGTCAAGGCCCTGGAATTCCTTGAGGCCATTAAAAATTTCCTGGACGTGGAAAACTGTGTTTTTGTCATGGCAGTGGATTACTCAGTCATCCAAAGCGGTATGGCTGAAAAAATGGGACGGTCGGCTCAGGAACTCCAGGGGAAATCCTATTTTGATAAAATTATCCAGGTTCCTTTTAACATGCCGGTCAGTTCGTATCGTACAGACCGATATATCATGTCTCTGTTAGGGTGGGATTATGACTCTGGCGGCAAGAAATACGAAAAGCAGAAACGTGACACGTTTTTCCTGAAAGTTAGGGACAGTGGGCTTTCCTCTGCAGATGTAGATTTTTTTTCCAACATCACCGGACTGACTGTCGGAAATAATCCACGCGGGATAAAGCGGGCAGTTAACTATGCCAATCTGTTGAAGATGATCGTGGAAATGAAGCGAAAGGGAACAGGCAAGAAGTGGACACTTGCTGACGCAAAATTATTATATCCACTTACCTGTATGCAGTTGGCATGGCCGGAGCTCTTTGCTAATTTTGCTGAACATCCATCACCAGGTACCCTTCATCTATATGAAGACTTTGACTACCTTGCTAATCTTGAAGGAATGGATCAGTTATTTAAAAGGGTTCATAACAAAGAGGAGGTAAAAAGCAATATAACTGGCTTTTTCGATGAATTTATAGCTCTATGTGATGTTGATGGAAATGGTGAAATAAGTACCCAAGAGTTTAAGCCTATCTGGGAAATGATGAGTGATGCTAATTTAACCAGCACAAAAATGGCTGACCTTGAAGAAGACTGGAAGAAACTTAAGATAAAGGTACTGGCCAACTTGAAATCCAAGGACTTAAGTTTTATCGACAATATTCTGAATATGTTTAGGGCCAGCGATTCTTTCTGGAACGATCCTCTCCAACTGACCCTGTTGGAAGCGGGTAAGAAGTTTTACAATATCCTTTGGGCGGGGAAACAGGTCGGTTCACTGGTCACAACTCAGAAAGATCCCATCCTTCTCTACTTAAAAGCTGATGCAGAGGCAATAATAAAGAATTTACCGGAAGGTGCCGGCACTGTGGTAACCGATGTAAAACATGTCGGTCATTACGGGACCGGAGATTCCAGGGTAGATCTCCCAGCTTTGGCCCAAATGAGTGACGGGGTGCAGATCATGAATGCAATCCACAAGACGATTGCAGCGGCATGATCAAATAAGAACTTTTTATTTTGTTTTGATGAAACCGAGTAAGTAAGGGGGCATTCAATTTTCAATGTTGTCGAAAATAACGTCAAATATTGTTTCACTGGGGCAGAAAAAAGCTTCGGAGAAGTTGTCTGAAATTGACAGCGATGAAGCTACAAAGAGAATCAAACATTATGTCGATTGCATGTCACAGGGCAACGTCGAGGGACTTTTCAGCGCTTTGCTTGAAGACATGGATAAAGACAAGATACTTAACGAGGTTGATAAACAGCAGGGTAAGTTTCCAGAATTATCCCCCCAGGAACTCTCTGTCAAAGAAATTGATACCATTGCTAAGGCAATGTCTGCTATTGCCATGGGTTCAGGGTTATCCTGGGTAATCCCTGGAATTTCTTTAGTGACAGGCCCCCTGGCGACCGCAGGAGAGCTTGTCGGTATATTTGTCTATCAAAGTCGTCTGGTCGTAAAAATTTCTGCTTATCATGGAATGGATATTTCTCTGCCCGAACGGGCCAGGGACATAGCAGTTTGTGTGGCTGGCTCTACCCTCGGAAAAGGTACTTCGCTTGCAGCTACTGCGGCAATAAACGCATTAGGCCCTAAACTGGCAGAAATGGCGGCTCAGAAAATGGGCCAAACAGCTATTAAAGCAATACCCGGCATTGGCAGTATGGCAGGTATTCTGGGCGGTGCTGTAGGTTCAGTCAGTAATTATTACGCAGTCAAGGGTACTGGATACTATGCATTGAAAATGTACGGTGACGGTGAAGTTTTCCTCGTTGAGGAGGATAGCACTTTTGATAAAAGTGTTATTTATGTCGCTATGCTAATGGCCCAGGCCGATGGAATTATTACTGATGAAGAAAAAGATTTTATTAAAATTGTTGTTGATAATTCAACATTGAGTGATACGTCAAAGCAAGAGGTGCTCAGCAAGTTAATCAACCCGTTAAGTGTTGCTGATATCCAGGGCAATTTTACCGAACAGGAGAAAAAACAACTAATCATAATTGGTCACAAATCATGTATGGCAGACGGGTACATTGACTCTTCTGAACTTACAGTGCTTTTTCAACTGGCCAGTCATTTAGGTTTAGAAGAGTCGACGGTAAATGAGCTGATAGAAAGTTATAGTATTTAGGTGGACGTTCGACTGTTGTTCGACCCGATTTTTTACTATGGTACCAATAATCAAATGTGATTCCCTCGACGATTTACTGTATTCTATAGAATAGTTACGGGTCGTATGGTTGAGTCGGTTTTAAGGGTTAATGAATAATGGGCAATATAAGATTTTGGCGGCGCTTTAAAATTTTTCCAGGAGTTTTTTTGAACCTGAGTAAATCAGGTATCTCTCTTTCATTTGGAACCCGGGGTGCACACTACACTTTGGGCTCTAAAGGCCGCAGGGCAACTCTGGGTATTCCAGGTACGGGGCTTTTCTACACAAGCAACAAGAAGTCTCGGGACAAATCATATATTAGCAGGCGGCATGACGCACCCTCAGATCTTGCTAAACTTGAACAGCAAATTACAGGGATAAAGAATGGCAAGAAGGAAAAAAAGTAAGGATGGCAATACCTGGGCAGTACTGCTGTTGTTGGTGATTGTATTATTGGCGTATATTACACCTGCAGTGCTTCTTATTGGTTGGTTTTTCAACCAGATAAAAATCAGAAAAACGAAATCCGCTCTAAAAGGCAATTACTCAGATTTTTGGTTGGATAATGAAGAGAAACAAACTTTCGTAACACTTGGAAATGAGTTATTGCATGCTATTCAGAAAGTAAAGGAAGCAGAACATGTTGCAATTGCAAACAAGATCAGTCGAAACAAGGATGGCAGCTTCAGTGCTCGCAGTAAAATAGGCAAGGAAGTTCGCGCTGTTATTGAACACTATCAACCTGTTGTTCATTCAAAAAAGTCTGTCTTTTTTGCCATGAGCAGCAAACCCCAACAACAGTGGAGAGCATTCTCAAACCGGCTTGGTAATGCAAATTCATTCAAATATGCTTTCTACATGTGGCTTTTGTCATTCATTGTAGCTGTCAGTTATTTAAAGATTTTCAAATCGATAAATGTATATCAGCAGCATGACATGCTGACTTATGTGTTGACTGGTAGTGCTGTTGTGTCAGCAATTGTGTATTTTGTGTGCAAGGCCAAGCCCCAAGTTCAAGCAGAGAAATATACCCCTTATCCTCCGGAGGTAACATTAGAGAACGTAAATAGTTACTAATTGGCAGATTTTTTATCGCCAAAATACTGAAGTTTAGAGCCCCAGAACCCAGAACCACTTGGATCAAGTTGAGATCACCCCGCAATCTTTCTTCTAAAACACCCATAAAATTCCTTTTTATTTCAATCATAAAAGTACTTTGGCTTCGACGCTAATCAGAATTGACCCACCTGTGCTAACATAAACTGACCCACCCTTTCTCAACGCTATTCTCTTTTTC